>DATFDT010000093.1:0-10214 GCA_035251975.1 Pyrinomonadaceae bacterium
AAGGTTTCAAGCGAACGGGAACCCGCGCGGCAAAGTGGTGTCTAAAAAGCCGAGTAGCTCCTGCGACCCGAATGGCACCGGCAAATAGCGGAGGAACTCGATGTTTAATAATTTGATTGAATCCAGTTCGCACGCGCGCGAATACAAGCGCCGCGGGTCGTTTCTGCTCTTCACCACCGGCGTTTACGCTATATTGCTGGTGCTTGGTGGCGTTGCAAGTATCTACGCTTATGATGCGCGTCTCGAGGAGCAGTCTTTAGAAATCGTTACGCTGCTGCCGCCGGTGGAGGTCGTTCCAGCTCAACCTGAAGAAGTATCACGCCCGAATCAACCAAGAGAAACCAGCCACGAGGATAGCGGCATACCTGAGCGCGCAACTGCAATGCTCAGCGTGAATCACCCGGAGGTTGTGCCTGTCGATATCTCGACCGCTCCCAACAAAAACTTGCCGTTGCCTGAAAGTGGTCCAGTTCGCATCGGTACTCAGGACCGCGGCATGGGACCCGCTGGTGGTCCAGGAACTCCATTAACTGGCGGAAGAGTAGTCGTACCGCCTGCTCAAATCGTCACAATGCCGGATCAGCCGCCACCGCCTGATCCACCGAAACCACCCAGGGTTATTAGCAAAGGACCGATCACGGGCCTGGCAATTTCGTTACCCAAGCCGGCATATTCGGAAATAGCCAAACGGGCACGGATACAGGGCTCAGTCAATGTCCAGGTTTTGATTGACGAGTACGGCCGCGTAGTCTCAGCGAAGGCCGTGAGTGGACATCCGTTGCTCGTACTCGATGCTCAAAAGGCTGCGCTCCAGGCGCGCTTTTCACCGACGAAGCTCGGCGATCAGCCGGTCAAAGTTTCCGGAGTCATTACCTACAACTTCGTACTAAGTAATTAAGACACCTGCCAAGCAAAGAGGTACGGACCACGGCGTTTCGTACCTCTCCCGCCCTCACACTCTGCCTAAAAAACTCTAAACTCACGTAATCGCTTCTCTGTGCAACCTCTGTGTTCTCTGTGTCTCTGTGGTGAGTTATTGCCGTGAATGAGGTAACCACAGAGGCACAGAGAACACAGAGGTTGCACAGAGAAATCAACCAGTTGCGAGTTCCTTTGCAAAGCCGCCACCGCACGACGTTTCATAAATAACCCGTTCAACAGTATTCTCTGACCTCTGCGGTTCCCGACCGGTTTGTCTTATGACCAATTTACACGGCCTCATTCCTTACTTCCGACCGTACAAAAAGCGTCTCGCGATCGCGATTGTTTGTAGCTTTGCGTCAGTCTTCATCACGCTACTCGTGCCCGGCATCATCGGTCGGGCTATCGATGATTTGTATGCCGGTCTCGACTGGGCAAAATTAGCGCGCTACACCGCAACGATTATCGGCGTAAGCATCACCGGCGGCTTGTTGTTATTTCTGCACCGAATCTGCGTCTTCACCATGTCGCGCCATATTGAACACGATCTCCGCGACGACCTTTATCGTCACGTGCAACGAATGCCATTCAGCTTCTTCGGAGCTTATAGCACCGGCGACCTCATGACGCGTTTGACCGGTGACGTGACAGCGGTCCGCCACATCTCCGGTATGGTCGTCATCTACACGTTGCAGGCGGTTTTCGTTTTTCTGTTGACTCTGCCTTTCATGCTCCGGATCAGTCCCTCACTAACGCTATTGCTCTTTCTCACGATGCCCCTAATCACTTGGGTAGCGCAGCATTTCGGCAAACGTGTCGAGGCGCGCTCCGAAGAAATACAAGCGATCGCCGGCCAGATTTCCGCGCGCGTGCAAGAGAACCTGACAGGCGTTCGACTGATACGCGCGTACGCGCGCGAAGAAGCGGAAGAGAAAGCCTTCAACCAGATCAACTGCTCTTACGTCGCTCAAAGCATGTCGCTGCATCAGCTCTTTGGCGTCATGAGATCACTCATGCAGTTCATGATGGGAATCGGCTTCGTGCTAATCATCGGCTACGGCGGCACACTCGCCATCAGCGGGGCAATCACGATCGGCCAGTTCACGGAGTTTAATCTCTACCTCGCACGTTTAATCTGGCCTCTGATCGCAGCCGGCAACGCCATCAATCTTTACCAGTGCGGTATGGCAAGTCTCGCACGCATCAACGCGATCAAAAACGTCGAGCCGGAGATCACGGAACCCACAGACGTGAGCGAGCTGCCGCCCATCGCAGGTCGAATTGAATTCCGTAACCTGACTTTTAAATACACGGGCGCAAACGCGCCCGTCATCAGCTATATCAACCTCTCCATCGAAGACGGAAAAACAGTGGCCTTCGTCGGGCGCACCGGGACCGGTAAATCGACTTTGATGAATCTCATCCCGCGGCTAATAGATCCACCACCCGATACGGTTTTCGTCGACGGCATCTCTCTGCATAACTGCTCTCGCGCGTGGGTGCGTGCCAGCATCGGCTACGTGCCGCAGGAGACGCTGCTCTTCAGCGACACGCTCGCCGAAAACATCGCCTTCGGTGTCAACCATGCTGACCGCGCTGATGTCGAATGGGCGGCGGAGATCGCCGGACTAACCGATGACGTGCGCAACTTTCCCGAAGGTTTCGACACCCTCGTCGGGGAACGCGGCTTAACGCTTTCAGGTGGACAAAAACAGCGCACAGCAATCGCGCGAGCCGTGATCAGACGGCCGCGAATTCTGATTCTCGACAATGCGCTCTCGAACGTGGACGCCTATACAGAGGAAAAGATCTTAACGAGGCTCCGCGCGGAGATCCGCGGGCAGACAAGTCTCATCGTCTCGCACCGCATCTCCGCGGTGCGTGACGCCGACCTCATCTGCGTGATCAATCAAGGCCGGATCTCCGAGCGTGGTACCCATGATGAGCTGTTGCGGCAACGCGGAGAGTATGCGGCGCTATACGAACAGGAGTTAGCCGAAGATGCATAGCGCCAATCATCTTTCCAACGCGCGACAGCTTTTGCGCCGGCTAAAGCCTTACCGGTGGATGCTGCTGCAGGCGCTCGTGTTCTTGATCGTGCTCGACGGTCTCCGCATCACCCAACCTAAATTCACGCAGTACGCGATTGACTGGTACATCATTCCACGCGACCTCACGGGACTGCGCTGGCTCGCAGCCATCTATCTCGGCGTGCTCATCGTCTCCGCCCTGTGCCAGTTTTTTCTCAATCTCCTGTTGAAGTCGGCAGCATTGCGCGCCCTCGCTGATATTCGCAACGAGCTTTTTCAAAAACTTCAGCGGCAGGACGTAGCTTATATCGATAGCACCCCGACCGGACGCGTCATGACGTGTCTGACGTCGGACGTTGAAGCCCTCGAGGAGTTATTTACTTCAGGACTCACGGACATACTGGGTGGCGCGATCAGGATCGCCAGCGTCATCGCCATCATGCTTTGGATGGATGTCAGGTTGACGCTCGTCGCATTGATAACGGTACCGACGTTCCTCGTTGCGACGACCTTTTTTATGAGACAAACGCGCCATGGGTACGACGTTCTGCGCGGGCGGTTGGGCCAGATCAATATTTTCCTTCAGGAACACTTGTCGGGTGCGCTCATCATCCAGATCTTCAATCGCGAGACTAAATCGATAGCCCGGTTTTCTGAGATCAACAATCAGTCACGCGCTGCCAGTATGAAGCCCATCTACCACCTCGCCCTGTTTTTTCCCCTGGTAGATTTGATCGGAGCTGTGGGTGTCGCGCTCATCATGTGGTACGGCGGCTGGCGCGTGATGAGTTCCGGCGGCAAACTTCTTAGCCTCGGCGCGCTCGTCGCTTTTGTTCAGTACTCGGGGCAACTCTTTCAGCCGTTACGCGAAATCGCCGATAGATATACTGGTCTGCAAGGAGCCGTGGTCTCGGCGCAACGCATTTTCACGATGCTTAGTCTGCCGGCGGAGATACAGTCTCCATCCCAACCGCGCAAAACCGGACGCGCTCAAGGCCAGATAGAGTTCGAGCACGTCTGGTTCGCATATAACGACGAGGATTGGGTGCTCAAGGATGTTTCGTTCAAAGTAGAAGCGGGACAGTCAGTCGCAGTGGTGGGTCGCACCGGCGCCGGAAAGACCACGATTACAAATTTGCTTCTGCGTTTCTATGATGTACAGCGCGGGCGTATTCTGCTCGACGGCGTAGACGTTCGAGAGTGGGATCTGAAGTCGTTGCGCGAAAACTTCGCTGTTGTGCTGCAGGACCTGCTTTTATTTCCTGACACAGTCGAGAGCAACATCCGTTTGGGACGTGAGGAGATCTCAGCAGAACGAGTCGAATGGGCTGCTCGAGAAGTTTGCGCCGATCATTTCATTCGACTTCTGCCAAACGGCTATCACACCACCGTGCAGGAGCGAGGCGGTGGACTCTCGGCCGGGCAGAAGCAACTCATCACGCTCGCACGCGCGCTCGTGTCCGAACCATCACTGCTCATCCTCGACGAGGCTACGAACTCTGTCGACACGGAAACAGAAAGGGTTGTGCAGCGCGCTGTCGAACGTGTGATGCATGGGCGCACTACTTTTCAAGTCGCGCACCATCTCTCTACCGTCAGGAAAACTTCGCTCATCATCGTCCTCGAACACGGAGAGGTGTACGAGCAAGGTAATCATCAGAAACTGCTCGCGGAACGCGGGCTTTACTGGCAGCTCTATCAACTACAATCGTCGACTTTACGAGTCTCGGTTGCTTTGCCCAAATTAAGTTGACTGGCTTGTTCTCTGTGCAACCTCTGAGTTCTCTGTGTCTCTGTGGTGAATGTTTCCAAGAAATAGGGGACCACAGAGGCACAGAGAACACAGAGGTTGCACAGAGAAAGCGGAGACCATTTAGCTTCTGAGTTCAGGTCCGAGTATGTGAGTCAACTGGGCTGGAGGGGCCGAGGCGAAAGGTTCGAGCACAGGCGATTCCCCGCGCAAAACCGCACTCGCGTTATTCAGTTGGCGTTCGATCAAAAGCTTTTGGAGCTCAAGCCTCACCGGCGTCTCGAGTCCCGTGGTTGGGTCGGTTGTTAATGATCCACTTCTGTGCCTGCGGAAATAGCAATAAGAGGGAACATTCACGATACGAGCGACATGGCCTGCTCGTAACAAAAGCTCGCTGTCACCACCGAATCGCAGTCCGGTCGCAAAGCCTCCGAGTCGTCGCACAAGATCGCGGGCAATCAGGCTCGTCGGGTGTAACAACGGGTGAGCGGGACGCACGGCGAGAGCTGCGTTTACGTCGAGTGGGTAACGACACGGCAAAATCTCAGCGCTGTCGCAAAGCACGCGTAACTCCTGACTGCCGATCAACTCCGCTCCCGTCCTCTCAGCTTCGTCCAGTAGTAGCTCGAGGCGATCGAACGTGGACCAGTCGTCGGCGTCCTGAAAAAGGTAGGCGTCATAACGCGTGTTGTTTATTACTTCCTGGATTAGGCGGTATGGACCACCGTTTTCTGCTGCGGCCAGTAGAGTCACAGTGGGAAACCGGCGGACGATCTCGACGGGTGGATGTGGAGACGCGTCGTCGATAACGACGATGCCGTCGAGTGGACGCGTTTGCGCGAGGAGCGACTCGAGGCACGCGCCCAACCACTGCTCGCAGCGATAGTGCGGGATTAGCGCCAATACAGAGGAGTTTCTATTCAGGGTAGGAGGGTTAACGAAAGCTTCAGCGCGGGAAGAACTCGCCCGAGGTGAGGGCCAGCGAATTGACTGTCCTGCTTCCTGCGCAGCGATAGCAAGATTAAAAAAGTTCCATTCAGAGATTTTTAGCGGACGAGTGAGTCCGTGCAGAAAAATCTTCGAGGCTAGCCACGCGCGTGCATCGGAAGGTTCTTCGATCGCCTGCACGTCGGGTAATTGCGCTTCCGGCAGCCAGGACATGAGTGATGGTACGCCGGCCGGCAACTCGTCCCAGGCTGGCTTTACGAACGAGGCGCGTTCCGGGAGGAATGCAACACGCTCTGTATTCACAGCCTGCAATACACGAGCGACATGATCGTCTACAGACGCGAGGGAAACGACTTTCGGTGGCTGATTAAATGACTTTGCTACTGACTCGACCACCTCCCGGTGCTGGACCATACAGACCAGTAAGACTTCCTCCGAAGCTGAGGTTTCCTCCACGCGCCGGCGGAGGTCGGCAACATCATCCGTACCCTCTATCAAGATCGTGCCGTTCTGTGTCATACAAAGTCGCATAGCCTGCGAAGCAGGCGTAAGTATAAAGCCTGGGGCGCCAGCCAGAAGATCAGATCACAAAAGAAAAGCCCGAGCCCGTGAAACGGGCGACAGCGCGTTATGCTTCGGGCTGTCGCCCACTGTCGCGGGCTCCGACTCATTTTATTAACACATTATGTGAGTTTTAGAAGTGGATGCGAATGTATAGAAGTGAATGCGAATGATTATCGGCCGCAGGTAAAGCATCGACTTGAAAAGTCACATCTCTCTAGGCGAAATGAAACGGGTGAGCTCCAAGTCACTGGTCCACTTATCATTGTTCATGTCCTTCAGAGCTTTTTCCTTGTCCTCTCTTAGTTTGATCTTGATTGGCACATGTTTGGTACCAAATTGTCGATCACTCGTTCTTGCGAGGACTGTGCGCTGCTCGGACCTGACAGCATTCTCAGGAGCAAAAGAAGCGCGCCGAAAATCGCCAAGATGGAAAACAATTTCTTGTTCATTAAGGATGCGATTTTAACGGATTTCATGAGGTTTCTCCTTGGATGCCAGGGCGACGGTTCTTGTGTCGCATTGTGAAGCGGGGCGAAACTGTAGGCGAACCTATCTGCTCACGGGTCACGCAGTCAAGAACTTAGTCCCCGACGAACTTCAACAACGTACTCTCGAGTCAATCAGAATGTGTTTTCTTGTCGTGGAAGTCTATGCCAGTATGCGCTCGGTCGAGACTAATTACAGTTAGCAACCGCACAACCTGCCGCTTTCAAAAACTGTTCGCATCGTCTTCTATAAAATCCGAAATCGTTCGCATCTACTCTTAATGTATTCGCATCCTCTTGTATAAAAATCCGCCGATTAGATGCCTTCTATTCGCATCGTCTTCTAAAATTCACACATTAACCTAGGGCTTGCGCCCCAGGCTTTATGCTTACGCTTGCTTCGCAGGCTAATAAATTTTTTGGGCAAAGCCCAGCTAAGCAGCTAAGGCTCATTCAGCAGGCGCAAGATTCTCTCTTTCGTTTTTCCGAACTCTTCGGGATCAGTGACGCCGGAAAGCGAATTGTAATCCCAAATCAAATGAAACGTCCGCTCGATCCGCTCAATCGTCTCGCGATCAAGATCCCTTGCACCGTATCCGTTGAAGAACGCTTCTCTCCCACTCTCATCCGTCTCATTCAACAACTGGTAGGTGAAGTGTGCATAGTCTCTCAACCAAATACTCGATGCAGCATTATCCCAATCAACGAGTGCGAGCTGCCCGCTATCGGTCAGAATACAGTTGTGCGGGTTCGTATCGCCGTGTGTAAGAACGGGGCGATATAAATCCTTGAACGGTAACAGCCGTTGCCTCGTTCGATTTCGCACAACGTCGTGCAAATCATCGTCGCGCGCCGCGATTTGATCCACGTCCTTCGTCGTCTTCGCCAGGCGTTGTTCGACAAAGTCAGCATAAACGCCCTGCCCGTTACAAAGATGCCCGTACGCTTTGACTCGAACGCTGTGAACACCTCTCAGTATCCGCCCCAACTCTTCGCTGAACCGCTCAGTCGTCAAGCTGCCATCGTCGATTGCCTTCCATGCATCTCTCCCTTCTATGTGTTCAGCGATGGTGAAGCCGTTTGGAAACACGGAAGCGTCGCGAGAGGAAAAGATCGTCCTGGGATACAGAATGTCGAGCCCCGCCAATTGCTTCTCGATCCACTCGAGTTTGCCTTCTTCAGGCCACATCCTGCTCCTGAACACTTTGACAACAAAACGCCCGCCGCCGGTCTCAACACGATAAACTCGATTGATGATGCCGAGCTTTATCCATTCTGCGCTTAACACCTTCACACTCAGCGCACACTCCACCGCCTCGGGCACGAGGGCATCGATTTCTTCCGTGAGTTGAGTCATTTGGATCGGGCGGGCGGATCGATAAAGCGGTCGTACCAGGCCGTGAAAGTGATAAGTCCCCACGTTTGAAAAAAGGGAAAGTTAGCCTTTAACTGGCCCGTCGGAAAGTCGAGCCAGTCGAGCCATTCTCGCTTGACGATGCCACGCTCCCAGAAGCGGCTGGCGCGGACACGCGCGATGATCGGTGCAGCGAAATCGGGTTTAGCAAACCACTCGCGGAAGGGAGCGGTGAAAGTCTTGATCGGGCGGCGGAGGACTTTCTCAGGAACCTTCCCTTCGTAAACACGCATGAGCGTATGCTTGAAACCCGGCACTAATTCGTCAATGTGCGGCGACCAATCACCCGCAGGCGTTCGGTAACGAGCGAGTACGTCGAGACCAGCCGCTAACTCGACCACGTCCGGATCGAGCCAGGGATAGTGAACCCCGATACCGGCGCGGCGCGAGATCGGCTCGAAATTCGCAAAAAGCATTTCGGGAATGCGGTGCTGACATTCGTGACTAACCATCATCTCTATCGGATTTGCTTCCGGTTTGATACGCCGGCATTCCCGGTAGAAGGCGTGCAGGTAAGGTGTGTATTTCCAGGAGCGGTAGGGCTCTAAAAACTTGTCGCGGATCACGTGATCGCTGAAGAGCCGCGTGATGCCGCCGTATAGAACCGGGCTCATGACGGAATCGTCTTGCAGCAAAAGGAAATCGAAACCGTCCATGCCCGGAGGAAGTTGATGCTGGGAGCAAAATTCCAGGTAGCGCGCATAGTAGTAGTGAAAGTTGTCGTAGCCGCCAAAGATCTCATCCGCCCCAAGACCCGACAGCATCCAGCCGACGCCCAATTCCTTCGCAGTTGCGAGTAGCTTGAGATGCGTGAGGCTGGCGAATGCGGCACACGGTTCGTCAGCGAGCAGCACCTCCTCCTCGAGTATCTCCAAGGCTTCACCGGCATGAAGCGGCACCACGCGATGAGGAACATCGAGCCCTGCGGCCACCTCGCTCGCGTATCTCACATCGTCGTTGATCCCAAGTTCATCCTCGAAGGCAGAAGTGAACGCCGTTAATTCGACGCCACTCAGTGATGAGGCAGTCGTTACGAGATATGTCGAGTCAGTGCCGCCCGACAAGAACACGCCCTGAGGAGTTTCAAGGGAACAGTATTCGGCAATCGAGCGGTCCAGGGCTTGTTGGATCGCGTCATGAAGCTCCGGCGAGTCCGTTGGTTGCGAGTCTGGCTTGAGTGGTGACCAGTATCGCTGCTCCAGCGGCGCGTTACCCGGACCCCATGAGATGAGGTGTGCTGCGGGAAGACGTCCGACGCCGCGTGCGAGAGTGCGTCCGGGCGTGGGCCTGCCGAATGATAGATACCAAAAGGCGGTTTCCTCATCGAGTTCGACAGACTTTCCCCGGAGGCGCAGCAGTGGGGACAACTCCGAGCAAAAAATAAACAGGTCAGGATCGGTACGCGTAAAGATGACGCGTTGGCCCAGGTGATCTCTGGCAACGAGCAGACGACGACGATTGTCGTCCCAACACGCGAGCACCCACTGGCCGCGCAGGTCTCTGATCGCTAAGGCATCTCGTTCGAGGATTTCAGAAAGTATTTTTGACGAGTGATTGTCAGCCGGTGAAGGCGCCGAGGGTTTTCCTTCGCGTGGTCGAATCAATCCGCGAATGGAGAGGACAGACTGTCCCTGTGCGTGATCCAAACGTACCTGCGGGCGAAAGAGTGCGACGCCCGCATCACGATTTATCCACCAATCGGATGAATCAGCTCGTTCCTGGCTGGTCCACGTTTGTAAGGTTTGTTGAGTTAACTGCTCGCGTCCCCGCGAAGTTCTTGCCAGCGCGCCGAAGAGGAGATCGCTGGCGCCTAATGAGATCATATGTTTCCTTACCGAACTTTCATGTCGTGCGAGGATAAGTTAAGGTCACATGACTATGCAATTTATTCCGCGTTTCCTAAGCCTGCGGAGCAGGCGGAAGCATAAAGCCTGGGGCGCAAGCCCCAGGAAAGGGAGAATAAAAAAGCGTTCGGAGCCTGCGAAGCAGGCGACAGCGCGGTGATGCTTTGGGCTATCGCCCGCTGCGCGGGCTCAATCGTATCTTTGCGATTTGATCCTGGGGCTTGCGCCCCAGGCTTTATGCTTCCGCCTGCTTCGCAG
>DATFDT010000094.1:0-6902 GCA_035251975.1 Pyrinomonadaceae bacterium
GTCTTCCTTCGGTCTCCCGTAACTTATCAAGTTCGCGAACATCCGGTACCCGCCCGGCAGGCCCGCACGCAGTTGTCGATACCAAACATAACTCGTGTAGATGTAATTCCCGCGCCCGTAAGACGCCACGAGCAGTCCGCCTTTTAACGGCGGCTCGCCTTTATCGTTCGTTGAGAGGATGGCGGCGTAGTGCTGCTGGTCCCATTCACGTGGAAAATACAGTCCACGCTCCTGAACCCAGTTCTCAAAGTCCTTCTGCGTGATCTTGTTTGGAAAGTTGAGCAGCGGATGACGCGGCTGCAAAAAGAGCACGGGCGCATCTTCTTCCGTCACGCGGGCGTCGTCGATGATGATCGGATACGGCGCAAGCTGCGGCCGACCGCGCGACTCATTCGGATTCCATTCGTTCGTCCGATGATAAAAGACGAGCAGCGTCCCGCCATCGCCAACAAACTTCAGTAGACGATTGTTGACCGGGATCAGATCCTGGTGCGCTTGGTAACCACGGTTGTCGATAATAATCGTGTTATATCCCGACAAGTCTGACTTGGCGATCTCATCGACAGTCAGCTTCTTCGCCTCTACTCCCAACGCCGCGAGCGATCGTTCAAGAGTTTGATCGTAACTCGGCAGGTACCCGACTTTCCTTCCACTCACCACGATCGCGTCCGCATAGACGAGGGGCACATCCCTCTTCGCGATCGGTTCTTTCGGATTCGGCTGGTCCACCGTGATCGCGACGCTCGATCCCTGAATCTGTCCGGTCGGCAACGCCGTGCGCACGACGAGGTTCGACGTTTCAGTCTGGTCTGGTTGGAGATCGATTTCACGCCCTGTCTCCAAACTCTGACCCCTGACGCGCAACAGACCTCGAAACTCAGTGGGCAAATGGTTCTTTAAGGTGACCTTGAAATCGAGTGGCCTCTGTGAAGTCGCAGGTGAGCTGACGTACGGCGACGGATCGACGCTGACTATTTCAACCGCAGGTGCGACTTCTCTGCGCGTGTCTGTCTCGACGTGAAACGACACTCCTTCAATCGACAGCTCAGCGTCGACTTTCAGAGGCTCACCAAACAACCGGCCGTCATAGAGGTGCTCAGCCGCAGGCACACTCAAATTCGTGTTCTTCGGCACGCCGGTTTTGATTTCCACTGACGTGTCAGTGCCGGGCAGCATTTTCTCCGCAGCCTGGAGATTTTTGTTGGTGCCGAGTCCCGTAAACTTCAACTGCTTGATCTGAATCTCGGCAACACCGCCATTGGTTATGACTGCTGCGAGCCTCGCATCGTAACCCGGTACGAGCACCGCATCTTCCGGATTCAGCGCCACTGACGCACCCGCTGCGGCAGCGACAGCATCATCCAGACGCGACGACATCAGACTAAAACGATGTGCATCAGTTGCAACTACTTCTTTCGGCGCCGTGAACGCGCCGCGTCGTTTCGCATTGAGCAGCGCGACGAGCACCTCGAGACGTCGTTCGGTGAACTCGGTCAGAGGTTTGCCGTCGATAGTTGGTGCGACGAGTTTTGAAGCGACTGCTTCCGGCAACACGAGGCCGTCGATCGGTGTCTTTGCGTTTGCGGGAAGTGCAGGTGAGTTCGGAGCTTGTTTGACGAGGTTGTAGCGAATCGGTCGTGCACCGCCCGCTGGGACTGTCTTGGGCCAAGGACCCTGCGTCGCGTGTTTGTGTAATCCGTCGAGTGCTTGTTGCGCGTACGTCGTGCCGCGAACGGGATCGGTCTCATTTGGATCGAGCGTGACGACTTGCGCGCCGGCAGCGGGTTCCCCACGCATGCGAACGAAGAGTCGTTGCACTTGCCACGGACCGGCCTGTGCGAGTTGTTCCGGAAACTGTTGTGGATCGGCAGCGGCATCGACTGCTGCTAAGACTGTGCGACCAGTAGCCTGGTGATGACCGTGTCCGCTCGTCGTGTCGTGATTGGTGATGATGACGTCGGGACGAAGCAGTCGAATCTGCAAAACCATGCGTCGCAGTATTTCCTTCTCACCCCACGCACGAAACGCCTCTTCAGCAGACTTTGAAAAACCAAAATCGCGGAAGCCGAGGAAGTGGGGTTCCGAGCCTTGCACTTCGGCGGCGGCCATCGTCTCGCGCGCGCGAATCACGCCGAGGTCTTCGTATAGCTCGGGACCGACAGCGTTCTGCCCGCCCTCGCCGAATGTCGAGAAAAGCGAGACCGTGTGAATGCCATATTTGCGACGCAGAATCGTGAGCGTGCTGCCGTCTTCGTCGTCCGGATGCGCGGCGACACACATCACCGTCCAGGGGCTCGTGAGATCGAGCAGCGCCTGGTGCAGCTCGGATTTATCAGACTGCGAACGCGCTGGTGGAACAATCACCAGCAGTGCCAAGACAAAAACCAACCACAGATTACGCTGATTTTTAAACGAATTCATCATTATCCTCTAAGACGTTCTAATCGTCCGGCTACGATCATGCTGATCGAGATGATTACGATCAACACCACTCCGTACGCTGCCGCTGCGCCGAGATTGAAATCTCGTAACTCAGATGCAATCGCGATCGAGATTGGTCGATTCGCCGGAACAAACACCAAAACCGAAGCAACATATTCGCCTAACGCGATCACAAATGCCAGCAGCGTCCCCGCCACCGCGCCCGGCCAAACGAGTGGCAAGGTCACGCGCATAAATCGCTGCCACGCACGCGCGCCGAGCGAGCCCGCTGCTTCTTCCAAGGTCGGATCGACTTGTTCCATGCTCGCCTGCAGCGCACGCACCACGAGGGGCATGAACCGCAGAAAATAAACCACCGGCAGGATCCAGAACGTGCCGACGAGCACGAACGAGCCGAGCAAAAGACTCGGTCCGCCGTACGCTTCCGCCACCGAAACGGCGACGACCGTTCCCGGCAGCGCCCACGGAACCAGCACCAGCAGCGACAACAACCGCCGCCATCCCTCACCGAAAAACTTTTGTTCGTTTCTTCCTCGTCGCAGCAAGGTGACCACCGCGAAGCTCCATAACAGCGCCGCCACCGCTGCGATCGCCGACATCGTGACGCTGTTGAAGAACACTTCGGCAGCCCATGGGTCGGCGAATAGTCTTTGGTAGTTTGCGAATGTGTAGGCGGACGGTATCGTTTGCGTCGTCCACGAGCCTTCGCGCGCGAAACTCACGAGAAACAACGTCGCCACCGGCAACACAAGAACGATCGCGAAGACGATCGCGAGGAAAGTTGCGAGCACGCGCGCTGGTCCGCTCGCGATGCTTGTACGTCGACGCGGCGCGCCTTTCATCGCTGCGGCTGCGAATCGTCGTGTTCCTTCGTAACGTTGGAAGAAGAAGAGTGCGCCGAGCGAGATGACGGCGAGTATGACTGTCTCAGTGATCGCGATTACGAAGTCGCCGCGTTGGCGCGCCGTGAAGATCTCGAGAGTTAGTACGCGCACGTCGCCGCCAAACAAGAGTGGCGCGCTGAACGACGCCATCGACGTCATGAATGTCAGTAGTGCGGCGGCGAGAAGTGATGGTGTTAGTTGCGGCAACAGCACGCGCCTGAGCACGGTTGATTTCGACGCGCCGAGACTTCGTGCTGCTTCCGCGAGACTCGCATCGATCCGGCGCAGTCCCGCGCCCGTGAGCACGTAGAAGAACGGGTACATCGTGTAAGTGTGAAACAGAATCAGCGCGGACCAGCCTCGCAGTCGCCACGGCGGATTTTGAAGGCCGAGCAGGTTTTGAATTCCGTGCGCGAGGATGCCGCTCTCACCGACCAGATAAATGAAAGCCACTGTGCCCACGAGTGGTGGGAGGACGAGTGGAAGCGCGGCGAACGCAGCGAACAACCGTCGTCCGGGAAACGTGTAGCGCTCGAATAAAAAAGCCAACGGTATACCGACGAGCGCGCAGCACAGAACCGTTGCCACTGACAGACCGAGACTGCTGACGATCGCTTCGAGCACGATTCGCTGCGAGAGTATTTCGGTGTAATTGGCGAGCGTCCAGGATCCTGCCCGTTGAAATGAGCTGACGGCGACGGAGAGGTTCGGGTAAATCACGCCGTACAGAAGCACGATCGCTGTGACCAAAAGCAGGGCCACGGATCTCCACGGATGAAGACGGATTCGGTTCCTCACTTTAGCAGGGTCAAATGATCCGGGGAGAGGATCACGTTGCAGGGCTGGTTCAGTTCGAGGGCGTCGGTGCGGAGGACGAGGGCTTCGATTAGCAGACCGTTGGCGTCGACGCGCACGGTTGACGTTGCTCCGCCAAAAACGATCTCGCGAATGTTTCCGCGGAGGGAATTCTCGGCGCTGTGGTTGTTTGTGCTGAGCTCGACGTGCTCCGGACGGATCGCGAGATAGACGGGTTTGTTCAGCGGCGCGAGGTCTTCGTGTTTGACGGGCAGACGCAGTGTGTGTTCGCCTTCGAGTGTTTTGAACTCGCCATCGGTCGTTTTGCTGGAACTCAAACGCATCGCTTTGATCAAGTTGTTGCGGCCGAGAAAGCTCGCGACTGAGATTTCCGACGGTTGCTCGTAAAGCTCGCGCGGGCGACCTGTCTGCATCAGTTTTCCGCCGACCATCACGCTGATGCGATCGCAGAGTGCGAATGCTTCTTCCTGATCGTGCGTGACGTAAACCGCTGTTAGCCCGAGACGCGTTACGAGCTCGCGCAACTCGCGGCGCGTCTCTTCACGAAGCGAGACGTCGAGATTTGAGAGTGGCTCATCGAAGAGTAGCAATGCGGGCTCGATCGCGATCGCGCGCGCGATGGCGACGCGTTGTTGTTGTCCACCGGAAAGCTGATCGATGGCGCGTTTGCCATAATTGGGCAGTTGGACCAGCTCGAGGGCGCTGTTCACGCGTTCGTTCATTTCCTCTTTGCTCTTGTGACGTGCGCGCAGGCCGAAGGCGACGTTCTCGAAGACATTCAGGTGGGGGAAGAGCGCGTAGTTTTGAAAGACCATGCCGAACCCGCGTCGCTCGGGTGGCAGGTTCGTGATGTCTTTGTCTTGAAAGAGGATTGAGCCGGAGTCGGGCTTCTCGAGGCCCGCGATCATGCGCAGCGTCGTCGTCTTGCCGCAGCCAGATGGTCCAAGCAGACCGAAGAACTCGCCCTGATTGACGTCGAGTGAGACGCCGGCGACAGCGCGTGTCGTGCCGAACGTACGGGAGATGTCGTTTAGCGAGAGAAAAGCCATTGCACAAGATTTACAAGATTGAACAGGATTGACATGTAAATCATGAAAAATCTTGTAAATCCTGTCTAATGCTTTCTGATCTCAGTGTCCCAGTATCTTAACCAATCGCTGCCGTTCTTGCGCAAGAGGTCCCAATCGAGCGGCATGACGGTGAACTGCTCGTTCATCCACGCCGGTAGCTGCGCGCGATCGAGATCGGTGCGCACCGGAATGCGGTAATACTTCTGCGCCGCGTACGCCAGACTCTCCGGCGTCGTCACAAACTCATAAAACCGTTTCGCCTCTTCCGCATTTGGACCACCACGAACGATTGCGATGCCGTCAATGATTAACGGCGTACCACTCGCCGGTATCTTGTAGTTCACCGGAAAGTTCTTCTGCTCTTTGTGAAGACGAACGTCGGGCATGTCCCACATCGTGACGAGTCCTTCGCGGCGTGCGATTTTCTGCATCAGGAGGGTTCCGTCAGCAGTGTATTCGTGTACGTTCGCGTCGAGCTTGCGCAGCCACTCGTAGCCTTTGTCAGTCGAGCCGGTGTCTTTGTAGAACCGCCAGATCATCGCGCCGAAGATCGCGCGCATCGTGTCAGACGGATTGGGATTGCGAATCAGTACCTTGTCGTGCCACTTCGGATCGAGTAGGTCGTCCCAGTCGTGCGGTGCTTCTGCTTCGGTGACTGCTTCGCTGTTGTAGGCGATCACCTGCGGAGTTTCGTAAGTGCCGTACCAGCGATCGCTTGCGTCACGCGCTGTCGCCGGAACTTTGTCGGCCCATGTCGGTCGAAACTCGAGCAACAAATTCTCGTCAGCGGCCGTTTGGAAAGTCGTGTGCGACGCGCCCCACCACAAGTCAGCTTGCGGACGATTTTTCTCGACGCGCACGCGCTCGAGGATCTGTCGCGAACCCATGTCGAGAAACTGAATGTCGACCTGCGGGTGCTGTTGTTTGTAGCGAGTGACGAAGTCTTTTAGTAGATCCTGGCCGTGTGGCGTGTAGATCAGCAGGCGGCTCGTGTTACCGGAGCCCGGACGACAGGAAAGTAGCAACGCAATCGCGATAATTGCGCAGGCCAGCCAAAACAGCTTGAGTCGCATCGAAATGCATGCTATCACGTTTAGGGGTTAAGGATGAGCACTCTCAAACGCAGAATCATCAGGGCCGGTGGCTGGGGCGTCGCGAAGCGCCTCATCAAACCCATTCCGATTGTCGGGTCGGTTTTTGCCTTCGGGCTGGCGGGCTACGAGATCAAGAAGAAGGGCCTGATCCCGGGCGCCGTGCACGTGGGCCTCGACGTAACACCCATCGTCGGCAGCGCCAAGGGCTTCGTCGAATTATTTACGGGCGATCTAATTCCCGATAGATCGGATCGTAAATCCGTCTCGTCCGTGGTTACGAAGCGCTGATGGGCGGTCGTTCGGTGAACGGTTTGACCTGCTCATACGCGTGCGCGAACTTTAGCAGTTGATCCTCAGACCAGTATGGCCCAAGCAACTGAAACCCAATCGGCAATCGTTCAGATGAAAGCCCGCACGGGACACTGATCCCCGGAATCCCCGCCAGGTTTGCCGTCACTGTATAAATATCATTGAGATACATCGCGAGCGGATCGTCCGTCTTCTCACCGATTGCGAAAGCAGGCGTCGGCGCCGTGGGGGTGATGATCGCATCGCAACTCGCGAACGCCTTGAGGAAATCGTTCTCGATCAGCGTT
>DATFDT010000095.1:0-5169 GCA_035251975.1 Pyrinomonadaceae bacterium
GTTGCCAAGAATGGTATATGTAGGCGACGTGCCGGTGGAGGCGTCGTACCACGGGTCGGCGTTGTTGCACCGACTGTTGTCAGATTATCCGGCGGACAGATTGACGATCATTGAGACGGCGAAGGAGTCGCAACCACAACGGCGACTGCCGAACGCCAAGTACATTTCTCATCCAATTGCTAACCAGCGCTGGCTCGACACGAGATTTCACCCGTATGTTGCCGCGTGGTTCACGCGCAAAGCTCCGCTTATTGCCCCGCGGATCTCGGAATCGCTTAATGGCTTTGACTGTGAAGGTGTGTTAACGGTGGCGCACGGGTTTGGCTGGCTTGCGGCGGCGCAGATCGCCGATAAACGATGCGTGCCGTTGCACCTTATCATTCATGACGACTGGCCGCGCGTGGCTGACGTCGCGCCGCAGTTTCGAGACTGGCTCGACGATCGATTCGCGAGTATTTACCGCCAGGCGCAGTCGCGTTTGTGTGTCTCGCCTGCGATGAGTTGTTTCTACGAACAGAGATACGGAGCACCGGCAGAGGTGATCTATCCGAGCCGGGCCGCGGATTGCGCGGATTTTGCAGAGCCGCCTGCACGTCTCGCGGATCGTGATCACCAGTTTACGATAGCGTTTGCCGGCACTATCAATTCGCGCGGATATGCCCGCGCATTGACAGCGCTTCAGAAGGCGCTTGAGCCTGTCGATGGACGCTTGTTGATCTTTGGACCATCAACTAACAACATCGCGAGCCAGGGCTTGTTGAGCTCGGATGAGTTGATAATGAGATTACGAGAAGAGGCAGACGCTTTATTCGTCCCGATGTCGTTCGACGCGTCCGATCGCGCCAACATGGAAATGGCGTTTCCGAGCAAGCTTGCAGACTACACTGCGACCGGCGTGCCGCTGCTAATTTACGGACCGAGCTACTGTTCAGCCGTCTCGTGGGCGAACGAAAACCCGGGCGTCGCTGAAATCGTGAAATCGGAAATCGATCTGGCCAACGCCATCGCGAAGCTCGCAAGCAACGCCGACTACCGCATCTCACTCGGCAAACGTTCTCTCAACATCGGCCGTGAATACTTCAGTCACGCACGCGTGCACCAACGATTCCATCAAATTTTATCCGTGTAATCTGTGGTTAAGTCTTTTCTCGATCGCATAGCGCATCATCTCTTGTTCCGGGCACAAAGCCATCCGCATCTCACCGATCGCTGGGGCTACCACATCCGCCCGATTCATTATTACGAGCCGATTCCGGACTTTCGCGCGATCACGGTGGAGCAGATCACGCGGCGCCGGGAGTTTCCGGGGATAGATTTCCGTTGGAATGATCAATTAACGCTCCTCAAGGAATTGAGTGGGTATCACGACGAGCTGAGCACGCTCGAATTTAATTTCGATAACGGTTTCTTCGGCGACTTCGATGCGGCTGTCTACTATTCGCTGATTCGCCATCTCAAGCCGCAAAGGATCATCGAGATCGGCGGCGGTTATTCAACACAGCTCGCGGCGAAAGCATTAAGAGGGAAGTTGATCTGTATCGAGCCTTACCCCGAACGACTCAACGGCGTTGGTCCTAGTGTCGAGTTGATTCAAAAACGAGTCGAAGAGATCGACGTTGATTTCTTCGCGTGTCTCGAAGCGAACGACATTCTCTTTATCGACTCCAGCCATGCGGTGAAGTTTGGCAGCGACGTCTGTTATGAGTTTCTGCAACTACTGCCACAACTCGCGCCCGGCGTCTGGATCCACGTACACGACATCTTTTTCCCGCACGACTACCCGGCTGAGTGGTTGATCGAGCGTCGCATGGCGTTGAATGAACAATACCTGCTCGAGGCGTTCTTGTCCTTCAACGAAAAATTTCAGGTCGCACTCGCAAACTATTGGCTTTGTCTCGATCACCCGGATGAAGCCGCGCGCCTCTGGCCCAACAATGGATCAAGCTTTTGGATGAAGCGAGCCGGATGAAGATCTCCGCGATCATCGCCACAGTCGGACGCCCCGAGTTGCTGAGACTTTGTCTCGACAGTCTCACAAAACAAACAGTTCCGGTTGCGGAAGTCGTAGTGGTCCATTGCGGCGACGATGAGGCAACCCCATCGCTTGCGAAGGAAGCTCGCTGGCGCGACGCGGGATTGGACGTGCGCTATTTCCACTACCCGGAGAGAAATTGTGCCGCGCAGCGTAACTTTGCCGTGACGCGCGCGAGTTACGACAACCTGCTTTTGATCGACGACGATATTGAAGTCGACGCGCATTGGGCTGAAGAGCTTTTTAAACCAATCTGGACGGATGCAAAAGTAGGTGCGACGATGGGTAGCTTGAGCAATCAGCCGATGGCGACCCCCACGTTCTTCTGGCGAATCTATCGCACGGTCCTGCACGGTAAAACGAAAGGTTTTGAACCCGGACGACTCGTCGGTGCGGCGCTTCCGAATGGTTTCCCTACTTCGGCGCGTGAGCTTATTCCGTGTGAGTGGATTGGCGGCGGCGCGAGTGCGTTACGGCGTGAAGCGTTTGAGTCAGTCGGAGGTTTCGCATCGTTTTTTGCGGGAAGCTCGCCCGGTGAAGATCTGGATCTCGGTTACCGGCTCAGCCGGAGTTGGAAGGTTTACTACGTGCCTGCGGCGAAGTGCATTCATCATCAGGCGGCGGGTGGGCGCGAGGGATTGGACCGGCACCAGTATCTTTCGATGCGATCGCGGTTTGGAATTCTGACGATCACGATGGGGAAGAATCGCTATGCAGCGCTTGGTCATATTGGTTTATGGGCGCTGGTCCAATTTTTAAGTGAGCTTGCGAGTTTGCGGCACGGTGTGTTGCGGCCCGATCTGCCGCGCGCGTGGGCCGGGCGGTTGCGCGGGTTTCTGTCGTGTGTAGCCACGGATCTGCGCGGATAAAGAGCGCGGATGTCATCTAACACTCTCGTCATTGCTGATTATCCGGTGGGATACACGAGTGGGTTTGGCGAAACGCTGTATAACCTGTTCAGTGGTTTTCCGAGTGAGAAGCTTTGGAGCGCGCATCCGGCACACGTCGCACCGGCTGCAGGGAAGAGAAGAGCGCAATCGATCGAATTGCCTTCGCCGTCACGTCCGCGTTGGCTGCCGAGCCGGATCTCGCTGGCCTATTATCCGCTATTGAAGCTGCAACAGTTCCGCGCGTCGCGAGCTGCAGTGCGTCAGCTTGCGCGCGTGGTCCAGGAGTGTTCGATTAGAAACCTGCTCGTGATTCCTGTTAGTCCATGGATCATGTCGGCGGCGCTCGCGCTTCACCAGCAATTCTCAAAACTGAATCTTGTGTTGTTTGTGATGGACGATTGGCAGGGACATCACGAATGTCACCAGCTACCGTACACGCGCCGGCGGCAGCGCCTGCTCTCCGAGATCGTTCAGCGCGCGAATGTGCGTTACGCCGTTTCCCGTGAGATGGCGGCGCATTACGAGAAGAGTTTTGGAAAGAGTTGGGTGGTTGTGCATAACGGCGTGCACAACGGTGTGCGCCGTGATTCTTTGCACGAGACGAATGGTTCAGCGAAACGACGACAAGTGCTTCTCGCAGGCGACGTGAATGTCTTTCGCTTCGACGCTGTGATTGCTTTTGCGGAGGCGATTGAGCGTCACAATCGACGTAATGGTAAATCGATCGAGTTTACGGTGATGGGTGACGTGGCCGAGCAACACCGATCATCGCTATCGGCGTTGCAGGCAGTGAAGATGTTGAGCCGGCGGTCGCATTCAGAGTGTCTCGAGGCGATGAAAAATGCGGACCTGTTGTATCTGCCGCTGGCGTTTGGCAAAAAGTCTTCGCGAATCTCGCGCTATTCATTGCCGACAAAGCTCCCCGAGTATTTGGCGACAGGCAAAAGCGTGTTCTTTCATGCGCCGCAGGAGTCAGCCGTGTTTCGCGTCGCGGAGCGATATGACTTAACGCCGAGGCTGGCGACGATTGAGCCCGCAGCGCTCGATACCTTTGTGGAAACGTGGGCGAATGGAAACGGCGCTAATTGCATGGACAAAGCGAAGCGAGCGCTGCAGGAAGAGTTTGATATTGACCGGCTCGCGGCCCGATTCCAGGCAGCGTTCAAATGAATTGCCGGGTTTGTAACGCCGAGACAGATCCGTTTCTGCGAATCTCCAGCGACGGTCTTGACGAACCTTTTCTCGACGACGTGTTACGAAAACAACTTCCCGAATTGAAACTGCAACGGTGCCGGCAATGCGGATGTCTGTGGGCCGACGACGCAAGGCAGGATGAAACAACGCTAGTCGCTGCTTATGAGCGCGTGAGCGATTCTTATTTTGAGCCGGTTGATAATGATCCTCGGTTCCAAAGGTTTTATAAATCGATCGAGCAGCAATTGAAACAGCACGTGTCTGGCAGAACGATCCTCGACGTCGGCTGTGGTGACGGTACATTTTTATCGACACTGTCTGATGAATGGTCCAAGCACGGCGTGGAACCAAGCGTGTCGGGTGCACGGTTGGCGCAACAGAGAAACCTTGACGTTGCGTGCGCAACGCTCGATACAACTACAAAAGCATACGAAGTCGACCTGATCTCAGCGCTCGACGTGATCGAGCACGTCGTTGATCCGCACAACTTCGTCGAGTCTCTCAAGCTACAGTTGAGAAAAGGCGGCGTCGTGTTGCTGTTGACAGGTGACGCTGATGCCTATCCGGCACGGATTGCTGGTCCACAGTGGTCATATCTGAAATGGTGTGGCCACATCTCAGTGTTTTCGCAAGCAGGCTTACGAAAACTCCTGGAATCACACGGATTTGAAGTGCTTGCTTCGCGACGTTGCGAGCATCCTTCGAGTCCCGGCGCAGTCGCATGGTGGCGCGTGCATCTGTTGGAACCTGCTCGTCGCGTCCTCGGACGAAACAAGTCGTGGTATCCATTCTGGCGAGATCACCAAACGGTGATTGCGCGGCTGAATACGCATAGGTGAATGGTTCGAAACTGGGTTTTTCTTGGCGACAGTCTTACGGAAGGCGTCGGATCGAAGCGGATCAGTCACGTTTCGGAGTTCGTGAAGCAGATGCGCGCTGCTGCCGGCACGAATGTGCATGAGTTTCGTCTGCGTCATGTGCACAGTGATTTTAATCCCCAGATTGATTTCAACGTCGCCGGTTTGATGAATGTCGATTCAGCTCGGAATGCAT
>DATFDT010000096.1:0-4746 GCA_035251975.1 Pyrinomonadaceae bacterium
CAACTCTGCGTAATCTCTGCGTCCTCTGCGCCTCTGCGGTTTACATGCCTCTTCGTTTTCTTTCACCGCAGAGGTGCAGAGGACGCAGAGATTACGCAGAGAAATTCAAATTACCTTTCCATCTCTCCATAAAACTCAACCCGATCTTTCCCCATGCTCTTCGCCTGGTACAGCGCGCGATCTGCTGCAGCTATGATGTTCTCCGATGTGTCTACGTTCTTCGTAAACGTTGAAACACCAACACTGATCGTTACGTGCCCGAGCGGCTGCGCTTTACCATGCGGGAATTCAGTTGTCGACACACGATGCCTGATACGATCGGCAATAACGCCAGCCTCACTAATTCCTGTTTGTGGCAACAAAATACAAAACTCTTCACCGCCGTAACGTGAAGCAATATCGACCGCCCGCAACGCACCCTTCAAACAATGCGCCGTAATCTGAAGCGCCACGTCACCGGCCTGGTGGCCGTTCTTGTCGTTGTAAGCCTTGAAATCGTCGATGTCGATCATCAGAAAACTCATCGGATAGTCGTAACGCTTCGAACGATTCAACTCTTCCGCGAGACGCTCCTCAAGATAACGACGATTCGGTAGGTTCGTCAGCGAATCCGTGATCGACATGAGCTGAAACTCAGTCGCGCGTTCCTGCCATTCAGCACGCTCGAGCGCGAGTGCTACTTGAGGTCCAATGATCTCGAGTAGACTCAGATCAACTTCGTCGTAAACACCGCCGCCGGACTTGTCAGTCACATTCAAGACACCGACTTTCCGCCCCCCGATCATGATCGGATAACTGATGAATGAATTCGTTTTGTAGCGTCGCTCTGGTGGCGCAGCCTTGCGGCCAGCGATGCGCAGGTCAGTGACCATCACAGGCTTGCCGGTATCGATGACTTCACCCGAAACTCCCTCGCCAACACGCACTGCCGAAACTGATGCGAGATCCGTTGCCAGTCCACTCGCAGCCTTGAGGATCAACTCGTTTGCGGTCTCGTCGAAGATCATGAGCGAAGCTCGTTCTGATTGCAGCAGTTCCTTTGAGTTGCTGACGATCGAGTTGTAAGTCTTAGCTGGATCGCTGCCGCTTATGCGTTCGAGGAAGTGCTGCAGCGAGTTAGTGAAGCGTGCGCGATATTCGAGCTCTCGTCGCAAGCGTTGTATTTCACTCTCGAGATCCGGTTGGGCCTCAGGTGGCGAAGTTGACCCGGCGCTACCGCGCTCGGTTCTGTGCGCGTCCACGTGTCCGGAGCCGTTTGATGAAGCGCTGCGCAGTCGCCCGGCAGCACGATCGACTCGCTCGGCCATTTCTTCGAGCCGTTGTGAATCGGAGAAGATGATGTTTGCGAAGACTTCGTCAGCAGCGAGGTCCTGCAGATCGCCTTTGCGAAAGCGCTCCATCAGTCGCTGATAGTCGGCGCTCGTAACGAAGGCGCGTCCGCCAATCACCGCCAGTTTCCGGCGGCCTGCGATCTCAACAGGCTTTGCGAAACACGAGAGTCCAGCATGACATTTGTACTCCACCGTGCCGCCTGCTTCCAACGCTCGCGAGTGCGCCATCCCGCAATACGGGTCACACAACCGGACGTGCTCCGGAGAGCTCTGAAACGTTTGGCAGATCGAGTTGTTGTTTGAAATAGCCAAAGCCGGAGGTTGATAGCCGTCGACAAGCAACAGGGCGAGCGACGAAGCTTCCGCCAGCGAGTCTTGCATCTCCGGCCACGCGGGCGGGGCATCTTCGCGGCGTTCCTGAGTATTCAGGGCAATCGGGGGCTTCTTAACCATCGGGGCTCTGGGCTAAGGAAAATCTTCCTCAGTAGTAAACGGTTAATAGCCATAAAAAGGCACAAAATGCACAAAATATTCCCCGCTTTGAGGGCTAAAACGCTTTAGTAGTTATTCTTTTTGCGCCTTTTTGTGGCTCACTCGAGGCCTGGTGCCGCTCCAGGAGCAACGTTCTCGATATGAGGTTGCGCCGGACTGATTCTAATACAAGCAGCAAAATGTAACGGTTTGATTTCAACCAATTGAGGAACCACCTCCTTGCATACGTCGATCGCGTAGGGGCAGCGTGTGTGAAAAGGGCAACCGGAAGGGGGATTGATGGGCGAAGGAACATCGCCTTCCAGCATTATACGCTGCCTCGTGGCTTCGACTTGAGGATCAGGCACGGGCACTGCCGAGATGAGCGCCTTCGTGTAAGGCATCAAAGGTTCTTTGTAGATCGTCTTCGCCTCCGCGATCTCGACGAGCTTTCCGAGGTACATCACCGCCACACGATCCGAGACGTGCCTGATTGCGCGCAGGTCGTGTGAGATAAAAAGATATGTAAGGTTCTTTTCGCGACGAAGTTTCTCGAGCAGGTTCATGATCTGCGCCTGGATCGAAACATCGAGTGCGGAGATGGGTTCGTCGGCAACAATGAAGTCGGGATCGACTGCGAGGGCGCGTGCAATGCCGATACGCTGGCGTTGACCTCCGGAAAACTCGTGCGGGTATCGTTTGATAAAGCGTTTGCTGAGACCGACTGTTTCGAGCAGCTCCTGCACGCGTTGCTCTGCTTCCCTTCCGCGCGCGAGACGAAATGTATCGAGTGGCTCGCCGACGATCTGGCCGATCGTCAGGCGCGGATTCAGTGATGCATAAGGATCCTGAAAGATGATTTGCAGGTGCCGGCGCTGTTCGCGTAGTTGTCTTTGTGACAGGTGTGCGAGGTCTCGATCTCGATAGAACACCTGGCCCTTGGTTGGTTCGGTGAGACGCAGTATCGCCCGACCGAGCGTCGACTTGCCACAACCTGATTCACCGACGAGGCCGAGTGTTTCCTGTTCGTAGATGTCGAGTGACACGCCGTCAACTGCCTTCACGACGCGCTTCTCGGGATTTGTGCCGAACAACTTGTCGAGTGGTCCACCACCGCCGAGATCGAAATGTACTTTGAGATCTCTGATCGAGAGCAGGGTTGAATGGTTAGCGCTCATTTTTTAGATGTTCGTATGAACTCATGAAATACCGCCCGACTCGCTGTAGACTTCGCGTGCGAAATGGCAGAGCGAATAGTGATCTGCGTTGAGTTGCACGAACGGCGGAAACTCGCGCGTGCAGATGTCCTGCGTGTAGTCGCAGCGCTGTGCAAAAGGACAGCCGGGTTTCAGGTGTGCGACGTCTGGCGGCAGTCCTGGTATTTGATAGAGCTTGCCCTGTTCGTCAGTTGGATCTGGTACTGAGCGAAGCAGTCCTTTCGTGTAAGGATTGCCGGGAACAGCATACAATTCTTTAGTCGGCGCCTGCTCGAAGATCTTTCCCGCGTACATCACGATCACGTGATCGGTCATGCCTGCTACGACTCCGAGATCGTGTGTGATCAAGATCACGCTCGTGCCGGTTTCGCGTTTGAGTGTCTTTATCAACTCGAGGATCTGCGCCTGGATCGTGACGTCGAGCGCTGTAGTTGGCTCGTCTGCGATCAGCAGCTCGGGTTCGCACGAGAGCGCCATTGCGATCATCACGCGCTGTCGCATGCCACCGGAAAACTCGTGCGGGTAACTGTCGGCGCGTTCACGTGCGTCAGGGATGCCGACTGTTTCCAACATGCGGATCGCGTGTGCGTACGCCTGTGCTTTGGTGTGGCCCAGGTGCAGCTCGGTCATCTCCATCAGTTGTCTGGAGATCTTCATGAACGGGTTGAGTGACGTCATCGGATCTTGAAAGATCATCGCGATGCGGCGGCCCCGGATTTTGCGAATCGCGTCGTTTGAGAGGAGCAATAGATCGTTACCGTTGAAGAAGACCTGGCCCGAGACGATCTTTCCCGGCGGTGTAGGGACGAGACGAATGATCGAGAGATTTGTGACCGACTTCCCTGAGCCCGACTCACCAACGATGCCGAGCGTCTCACCACGCTTGAGCTGGAACGTGATGTCGTCGACGGCTTTGACGATTCCGTCGTCGGTTTCGAAGTAAGTGCGGAGATTTTTTACTTCGAGAAGATTGCCGTTACTAGAAGTCATAATCTTAAATAGGTCCTATTGGTCCTATAGGACTTCATACCGTTCGCATCTGCGGATCGAGCGCGTCGCGCAGGCCGTCACCAAGGAAGTTCAACGAGAAGAGCGTCAGGGCCATCGTCACGCCCGGGAAGATCAGTTGCCACGGGAAGACCGCGATGTTCTGAATTCCATCCGCCGCCAGACTGCCCCACGAAGCAAGCGGCGCCTGCACGCCAAAACCGAGGAACGAAAGAAACGCCTCCGTCAACATGATCTGCGGAATTTCCAGCGTCGCGTAGACGATCACCGGACCGAGCGTGTTCGGCACCAGATGTCGAAAGATGATGCGCGCATTCGAAACGCCCGTCGCTCGCGCCGCGAGGACAAACTCCTGGTTCTTCAACGAAAGCACTTGCCCACGAACGATACGCGCCATCGTCAGCCACGACACAGTTCCAATCGCGACGAAGAGCAATATCAACTGCCCGCGCGGCGTCTGGCTGCGAAACATCGACAGCAGCACGATCACAACGATCACGTACGGCAGTGAATAGAGCACGTCAACGATGCGCATCATTACGTTGTCGACCCGACCTCCTACGTAACCCGCAATCGCTCCATAACTGACGCCAATCAACAACGACACGAGCGTGGCGAGAATTCCGACAAAGAGCGAGATCTGTCCGCCCTGTAACACACGCGCAAATTGATCGCGCCCGGCGTTGTCAGTGCCCATCGGATGGGCCCACGAAAACTCG
>DATFDT010000097.1:0-12382 GCA_035251975.1 Pyrinomonadaceae bacterium
CATCGTTAGGCCTTATTCTCGCGAGGGTGCCGTCGGCGATCAAAGTTTCGAAAGCGACCTCGCAGTCCCCTGGATTCAAATTGATCAGCGTCAGAATCGAATCGCACAAGCCAGTGAAGTCGTCATGTTGCGGCGTGCGCAGGACGAGAAACTCGTTGCCTCTTTCGGCCGCATCGATGCTCTGTATCTGATCCACGATGATCGTCGGTGGATTGTCTTCGCTCAACTCCAGCTTGCCGATAACGATCGCCGGCAATTCATTCTGCGCGAGGGCGGCATGTTTTCGGTAGCCCTCCGGCCACAACACACACTTCGTACCGCCTGCCTCGTCTTCCAAACGGAAGAGCGCAAACTTGTCGCCCTTCTTCGTGGTGCGTATTTGGAGGTCGCCAATAATCCCACCACTCGTCACGCGAATCCCGGTTGTAAGCTCAGCCAATTCGGACGATTTGACGGCCTTCATTCTTTGCAGCGTATCGAGATAATGATCGAGCGGGTGACCGGTAATGTAGAAGCCGAGCGCCGCTTTTTCAGCAGTTAACATTTCACTTAAAGTCCAGCCCTTCGCCGTCGGCGACAACTCATTCGCGTAATCAATCTCCTGCGGCATGTCGCCAAAGAGACCGTTCTGTCCGAGGAGTCTCTCGCGCCTGGAGCGTTGCGCGTGAGACAGGGCGGCGTCGATCGAATTGAAGAGCCCACCGCGCCAGGCCTCGATCGGGCGACCGTCCTTCAGCGAGTCGAAGGCGCCGGCACTGACCAGACTCTCAAACACCCGCTTATTCAAGGTCGATGACTCAACCCTTTCGGCGAAGTCAAAAAACGACCGGAACGGCCCGCTCTCACGCGCTTCACAAATCGCTTTAACAATGGAATGGCCGAGTCCCTTAATCGCCGTAAGCCCATAGCGAATGGCGCCGCTTAAAGGCGTAAAACCGGAATAGCTCTCATTAACGTCCGGCGGCAACAGGGCGATCTTTTGAGCCCTTAACTCCTTCGAGTACTTAAACACTTTAGCAGCGTCCTGGGCCTCGCTCGAGAGGACGGCGGCGTAGAAGTGTTCGGGGTAATGCGCCTTCAGGTAAGCCGTCTGGAAAGCGAGATACGCGTAAGCGACGCTGTGGCTACGATTGAATCCATAGTCTGAGAACTGGGCCATCAAGGAGAAGATCTTCTCCGCCTTCTCCTGCTTGATACCACGCTCGACGGCGCCCTTGATGAACTTCTCTTCGTGAACGGCCATCTCCTCGCGCTTCTTCTTGCCCATCGCACGACGCATGAGGTCTGCCTCGCTAAGTGTATAGCCGGCAAGCTTCTGCGCGAGCTGCATTATCTGCTCCTGGTAGACAATGATCCCGTAGGTGTTGTTCAGGATCTCCTTCATCTCAGGCACGAGATATCGCACTGCTTTCTTGCCATGATGCCGCTGGATAAATTCATCGACCATGCCCCCATCGAGTGGCCCTGGACGATAAAGAGCATTAAGCGCTGCGAGATCTTCAAGGCCCTTCGGCTTTAGCTTCCGGCAAATCTCCTGCATGCCTGACGACTCAAACTGAAAGACCGCTTCAGTCCTTCCTTCCGCGAATACTGCAAGCGCTTTAGCGTCGTTAAGCGCTAAATCCGACCATTTAATCTCTTCACCAAGCTGCTGTTTAATGCTGGTTAAGCAGTCATTTATAACAGTTAAAGCGGTAAGCGCTAAAAAATCCATCTTAAGCATGCCGGTCTTTTCCAGGTCCGACATGACATACTGCGTGGTCAATTCTTCCTTCCCGGAGACTGCGACCGGGATCAATTCCTGAAGCGGCAACGGCGAGATCACGACCCCAGCGGCGTGAACCGACGAGTGACGAGCACAGCCTTCGAGCCGCTGCGCAATCTCAAGTATCTCTTTAACCGTCGGGTTCGTATCCATCTCGCGCCGGAGCTCAGGTACTTGTTCAAGTGCCTGGCTAAGGCTCACGTTTCGGCCACGAACCGGGGGCGGGATCATCTTCGCGATCCGCTCGACCTCGGCGTAAGGCACCTCGAGCGCCCGCCCCACGTCTTTGATCGCGGCCTTTGAGGCGAGGGTTCCGAACGTGATGATCTGGCAGACGGAGTCGCGACCGTAGAGACCCGCGACGTGGTTGATGACGTCGGCGCGGCCGCGGACGCAAAAGTCGATATCGATGTCAGGCATCGTGACGCGACCGGGGTTCAGAAAGCGCTCGAACAGCAGGTCGTACTGAAGCGGGTCGACGTCGGTAATCTCGAGGCAGTAGGCGACGAGAGAGCCGGCTGCCGAGCCGCGACCCGGTCCGACGGGAATCGAGTGCTCCTTGGCGTAGCGAACGAAGTCCCAGACGATGAGGAAGTAGCCGGCGAAACCCATCTGCTTGATCATCTGGATCTCGCTCGTCAATCGCGTCTGATAATCACTGAATGGCTGTTTCAACTCTCCGCGCGCAGCCTGGGCGTCCAACACCTGCTGTCGTCGTCGTTCGAAGCCATCACGGACGACCTTCTCGAAGTAATCATCGGCCGAGAGACCTACCTCAGACTGTGGGATCGGATACTGCGGCAGGTAGTTGATGTTCTCGGGCAGCTTCAACTCGCAGCGCTCGGCGATCTCGACCGTGCGCGTCAGCGCTTCCGGCAGCTCGTTGCCGAAGATGTTCCACATCTCGTCCGGCGTTCGAACGTAGAAGTACGGGCTGTTGTAGCGCAGGCGATTGGAATCGTTAACCGTCTTGCCCGAGCCGATGCACAACAGCACGTCGTGTGCGCGAGCGTCATCGGGCATCAGATAGTGCGCGTCGTTAGTGGCGACGAGCGGCACGCCCGTTCGCTTAGAAAGCTCGACGAGGTTTTTGCGAATGCGTTGCTGCGGTTCGAGCCCGTGCTCCTGGATTTCAAGGAAGTAATTCCCTTTTCCAAGAATTTCTTCAAACTCGATCGCGGCTTTCGCAGCCTCCTCACACTTCTCCTGGGCCAGATAAGCCGAGGGCACACCCGACATGCACGCGGAGAGCGCAATCAATCCTTTGCTGTGTTCGGCGAGCAGTTCTTTGTCGATGCGCGGTTTGTAGTAGAAGCCTTCGGTGTAGGCTTTCGAAGTTAGGCGCACGAGGTTCTGGTAACCCTCGTAATTCTGGGCCAAAAGGATCAAATGATGGTTTGCCTTTTCACCGGGCGCGCTCGCGGCCTTTTCTTTGCGACTGCCGCGCGTGATGTAAGTCTCGCAACCGATAATCGGCTTGATCCCCCGATACCTCATCGCATTGTAGAAAGAGATTGCGCCGTACATGTTGCCGTGATCGGTCATGGCACACGCGGGCATCTGCAATTCTTCAACACGTTTGGAGAGCGGTTTGATTTGGATGGCGCCGTCGAGAAGGCTGTAGTCAGTATGAAGATGGAGGTGTACGAATTGGCGGTCCTGCATTTTATGCAACCCATCCACAGATTACACAGATCTGCGTAATCTGTGGATTGCCTTTATTCCCATTCAATAGTTGAAGGTGGTTTGGAACTGATGTCGTAAACAACTCGATTGATGCCGCGGATCTCGGAAACGATCCGCGCCGAAACGCGCGCCAAAAGATCGTGCGGCAGTCGTGCCCAGTCGGCAGTCATGCCGTCGACACTCGTGACCGCACGAATCGCGATACAACGCTCATACGTTCGCTCGTCTCCCATCACACCGACTGACGAGACGGGCAGCAGCACTGGAAAAGCCTGCCACACTGAGTTGTACAACTCCGCGAGACGCAGCTCTTCGTCGAGTATTCGATCCGCAGCCTGGACCAGGCGGATCTTTTCCTCCGTGATGTCACCAAGAATGCGCACAGCCAAACCAGGACCCGGGAATGGATGGCGCCCAAGGATCTCTTCGGGAACGTGTAACTCTCTTCCAATCAAACGCACTTCGTCTTTGAACAACTCACGCAGCGGTTCGATGAGTTTGAGATTCATCTTTTCAGGCAGCCCCCCAACGTTGTGATGACTCTTGATCACCGCTGATGGACCACGCACGGAAACTGATTCAATGACGTCAGGATAAAGCGTGCCCTGCACCAGATAACCGACGTCACCGATACGCCGCGCTTCTTCTTCAAACACGTCTATAAATATTTTCCCGATGCGCTTTCGCTTCTCTTCCGGATCGGTAATGCCCTTCAGTGCTTCGAGAAAGCGATCGCCCGCACGAACACCGTTGACGTTGAGCTTCATCGTTTGCTGCAGCAGCGCTAGTGTCGATTCAAACTCACCTTCACGGAGCAGACCATTGTCGACGAAGATACACGTCTGTCGATCGCCAATCGCTCGATGGACGAGCGCCGCAGCCACAGTGGAATCAACTCCACCCGACAAGCCCGAGACGACGCGACCTTCGTCGCCGAGCTGACGGCGTATGCGCGCGACTTGGTCTTCGATAACTGCTTCCGGCGACCAGTCGCCGCGACACCCACAAACAGAAAACAAAAAGTTTCGCAGCACCTGCGCGCCGAGTGGCGTGTGTGCAACCTCCGGATGAAATTGAACACCATAGATGCCACGCGACTGATCTTCCATCGCGTTCAGTGCATCGTCAGTCAGTGCTGTTACCTGAAAGCCCGGTGGCACTTCCGTGACATGATCGCCATGACTCATCCAAACGTCGAGCTCCGGCGGCAGGCCCTGAAACAAACGACTCGTGACGTCGAGCACTTTCAAGCGTGCGTAACCAAACTCACGGTTCGGAGATGCGGCCACGTCACCACCAAGCTCGCGCGCGAAAACCTGGAACCCGTAACAGATGCCGAGCGTTGGACAGTCGACCGATTCGAGCAGTTGCGGATGCGGCTTGGGCGCGGCGTTGTCGTAAACGGACGAAGGCCCGCCCGAAAAGATCAAGCCGCGAGGCGATTTCGCGTTAATAGTATCGATAGGCGTGTTGAAAGGAAGAATCTCGCAGTAAACGCCGGCTTCTCTGACGCGACGCGCGATGAGCTGTGTGTACTGCGATCCGAAGTCAAGTATTATTACGGTTTCATGATTCTGGGTGGTCATGCGTTTGGAAAGAGTGAGCGATTATAGCCACTGATTACACGGATTTAAAACGGATCAAATAGGCGAACAAATGTTGCCTCAAATTCTGACACTTTTCCTCATCACAACGCTTGCGAGCAGCGACGCGCTTTTGTCTCAACCGTTGACGGTTCGCTGGCGATACGAATCGCCGGTGACGCTCAATCTAACGCCTGCTTTCGATAACGAACGTATTTATTTGCCACTCGCGGGCGGCACGATCGTCGCGCTGAAAGCGAAAGACGGTCAGCTCTTTTGGCGAACTGAAGTGGGTGGCGAGCTGTCGGCGTCACCGGTTGCTGATGAGTCTTCAATCTACGTCGCATCTGAAACTAAAGTCCAACCGAACGAGACGCAGAAACCAGCGGGCGCTTTGCGTGCACTAGGTCGTGAAGGTGGTGTGACGCAGTGGATGAGTCCTCTCGTTCGGCCACTCCGCGGCGCGCTCACTTTGAGTGGTGGAAAAATATTTGCGGGCGGTAGTGACGGCAGAGCCTATGCGTTTGATAAACGAACTGGTGGTGTGTTGTGGTCCATACCGTTCGCACTCGTGTTCAGCGGCCAGCCGGTAGTTAACGGTGGTCGTGTTTATCTCGGTAGTGAAGACGGCACATTATTGGCTCTCGACGAGGCGACTGGTCGCCTGCTCTGGCGCTATCGAACTAAGGGCGCGATACATGGACCAGTAGCTGTCAATGACGACACAGTCTTCTTCGGCTCTGGCGACAACTATGTCTACGCGCTCAGTGCTGATAAAGGCAAGATGAAATGGCAGAAACGTACCGGTGCTGGCGTCGAGTCAGTCGTCCTCGCAGGCGAATCCCTCCTCGCCGCCTCTCTCGACAACTTTGCCTATTTGCTAAACCACAAAGGCAAAATGCTCTGGAAAAAACTCCTCCCGGGCCGCATCGCCGCCCAACCCCTCGCCGTCCAGGAAACCGCCCTCTTCACACCGTTATCGAGCTCCGAAGGCGTTGTTCTTGGATTGAAGGATGGCAAACAAGTCAACACTCTCGTGGCCGGCGAAGAATTATCAAGCTCCGCCTCCCCGATCATAGTTGGCGACACCGTGATCGTCACAACCGAACACGGCCTCCTGGCCTTCGCCCGCCCGACGGACTCCGCTTCGAAGCCTAATCACGACTGAATCGTGCCTATTTCGGCTAGCTCTCGCACTCATTAAGAGTGTCGCGGGCGGTAGTGAGGTTGGGCGAGCCGAGCTGCTTGAAGATCTCTACCGCACGCTGAGCATGCGGGAGGGCATCAGCCTTCTTCTCTTGCTGCAAAAGAGCGTAAGCAACGCTTTGGCTACTAAGGGCAATCAGTTCCCGGCGTCGAATTTTTTCGGCTAAGGAAAGGGCTTCTCGCGCAAGTGCTTCTCCACGCGACCAATCCTCGCGATCCAGCATTAGGAGGGCAAGATTTCCAAGATATGTAGCTATCCCTTCATGGTCATTCTTCACTCGCGCAATTCGCAGAGCCTCTCCGTAGTCGCGCTCTGCTGAATCGAGGTCACCCGATAGACGCTCGATATCACCTAAGTCGTTGAGTGCAGAGGCAGTTGAAGTGCTTTCACGTTCAAGAGTGCGCCATTCCTCCACAGCCTCGCATTGGACAGCGATAGCCGCCGCGTAATCCCCCGCTTGCGTATGGCCACTCGCCCGCAGTTGTAGAGCGGAAGCCTTTTCGCGCGTGCCAGCCTTAGCCTTGTGCCAATACTCCTGTACGCGATCGGCACAGGCTAACAATTCCGCGGGCTGTCCGCGAAGACGATATACCCAGCCAGCATGATAAGCTCGCCAGCCAGCGCTCAAGAATTCCTGTTCTGTTACAGCTCGCCTTTCAGCATCCTTATTAAGAGCGAGCAATTCATCCCAACGTCCAGTGAAATTTAGAAACTCATCAAGAGCATTACACAGAGCTTGGAGTCTGGAGCTCGCACCGGAAAGAAATCGCGGTAGAGAGGCGGCGATGGTGGGCCAATACATGTCGAGATTCGGAAATCTGTCGTAGTGGTTATAGCCGTTATCAACTACTAACGCCGAGGCGCGCTTCTCCAACTTATCACCAATTTCCGCTACCACCCCTGGGTTTTTCTTTCGCAGAAAGTCAGCAACTAAAGGGACTAGTGTAAACGTAGTCAGATCTTCATTTGGAACGACCACGGAGCGGTTGACCAGATTGCGGAAGGCGCGATCAACCTCAGCTTGGGAACTCTCAGCGAACTCAAAAACATGCTCTATATTTGCTGGCAACGTGAAATAGGTGAGTGCGCAGATAACCCGCGTTTCAACGTCGCTGAAGGTTTCCAAAAGATCGCCAAAGATAAATTCCAGCGGGTCGTTCTCCTGAGGGCAGGAGCGGAGATAGGCAATGGCGTCGGCAAAGGTCAGGCAACTGCCGCGGCCGATCTGCCCGGCGGTCCACCGTAGCAATAATGGATTGCCGCCAGTTTCACGGTACAAAAGGAGGCGCTCAGCTTCGCTGGCTCTTCGCAGGGCAGGATTGTCTTCAGCGAGCTTCGCGATCGTAGCTAGAGCAGCCTGTTGACTGAGTTCTTGAAGGATTATTTCCCTTCCCCCGGCACCGATACGACCGCGCGCAGTCAAAATGGCCTTGCAGCCTAGCGGTAGTTTGTCTACAAATGTGAAGACAATGTCGCGCTCACGCTTCACAAGGCTTTCAAGATTATCGAGGACCAGGAGTGTGCAGGTTCCACGTAGAGCGTCATGCAATAGGTGCGGCCGCTGATTTTCGGGCGCCTTCGCGATGGCGTCGTGCCCCAACTCGCGTGCAAGTTCGTTTAGGAGTTCAGCCCAGCCGCTAATGAGAAAGCCACTTAAATCGCGCTCCCCATCGTCGTCAAGTACACGGGATTTCAGAGAGATGAAAACGATTTTCTCGAAGGCGTCGGGAGAAACATCGTAAGCAGCGCGCACGGCCAGCGAAGTCTTCCCCATGCCACCTGGGCCATGGATGAGTGCTCCCCAAGTGCGGCTCTCTGGGTCGAGGGCGTCGGCGATCTTCTTCAGTTCCTCTTCACGACCAAAGAACGGTTGGAGTGAAGGTAGATTGTGCGGGATGGAAGTGCGAGGAGTGTCGATGATGAGTTTGCCTTCGAGCCAGCGAACAATCTTCACAAAGTCACGATCCGCGTAGAAATGTTGATAGCCGCGAAGCTCAGCCGGGATGTGCGCCGCTTCGGCCGCATCGAAAAGCACCACTCGGATATCATTATTCATACCACCAGCTTCGTAGATGCGTTGGCGAATAGCGCTGGCTTCGTAAGTAGCCCCAAGTCCGGTTCCCGGCTGGTGCTTTCCATCGAAACATTCGAACCATGCCCGAGTTCCGATAATGAGAACAAATTTAGTCTGAAACGCGCGGTCGGCACTCCATTTGGCCCAACGATCACCTGGGCCACTCGGTTTATCATCTTCCAGAAATTGGTCTAGGAACACATTAATCTCACGATCGCGCAGGCGCTCGGCGAACGCGCGGACGCGCTGTTTCTGCTCGTCATCCGTCTGCCGGTAGCTGAGGAATACTTCGGACATGAGGAACTAACTTTTGTGTTTTTGTGCCTTTTTGTGGCTAAGATCGGCCCACAGGCTTGGCTTCGAGCTTGGCTTCTGCTTTTGCCTCCCCACGCCTCCAAAAGATCCGCGATAGCAGCCCGTGCAGGATGTAACCGACTACGATCGCGAGGAGGACGTACTGCGAGAACAGGAAGATCAGCATGCCAACTGACAGCACGAGGATGATGATGCGCATACTACGAACACGCATCCCGACTGTCTTGAAACTCGAAAACCGCCAGGTGCTGACCATCAAGATACTCAGAAACCCAACGAGCGTCATCAGCAGTCCGGAATACAACTGCGCCTTGTCTGGTCCATAGTACACGAGTGGCGACGGCGCAAAGTGGACCAAAGCTGCGATCAACCCACCGGCAACAGGAATAGGCAAACCGACGAAGTATTTCTTATCAACTTTCGGCGTGCCTTCAGCGAGAATGCGTGGGCGCGAGGACTGCACGTTGAAACGCGCCAGACGAAACGCACCACAGATCAAATACATAAACGAAAGAAACCACGCGAACCGGTGCAGCTTGGTGCCCTCAATGAGAGTCGCGCCATAACCCCACACATAAGCCAGCACCGCAGGCGCGATGCCAAACGTGACAACATCAGCGATCGAATCGAGTTGAATACCAATCTCAGTTGTCGTTTTAGTGAGTCGTGCGATACGGCCGTCGAGCATGTCGAACAAGAGTGCAAAGCCGATCGCGATGGCAGCGTTGTCGAAGTGAGCGGTAGCAGCGTCGAGATTAGGAGTGCCAGCAAGCAGTTGAAAGCCCCGCAGCGACTCCATCACGGAAAAGAACCCCATGCCGATATTCGCAGCGGTGAATGCCGAAGGTATGAGATAGAGCCCTTTTTTCACGCCGCGCCGCGGGGGATTCGGGCGTTCCGATTCCTCTGCATGACTCATGAGATTCTCCCAATGACAGTCGTGCCTCCACGCACGCGATCACCTTCTTTAACGGTCACGCGAACGTTTGCAGGAAGCAGGACGTCGGTGCGCGAGCTGAACTTGATCATCCCGAAGCGCTCGCCCAGGCCGAGACTGTCGCCCTCCGCCTTCCAACAGACTATGCGACGCGCAAGTATTCCTGCAATCTGTTTGCAGACGACAGTGATCCTCTCACCCTGAATGGTCAGCGCGTTCTGCTCGTTTACAAGACTTGCCTTCTCGTTAGTGGCCATTAAAAACTTGCCGGGCGAATAGAGCACATCAACAATCTTGCCGGGAATCGGTGAACGATTGATATGGACGTCAAATGGTGAAAGAAAAATACTGATGACCGTAGAGCCTGACCGTGCATGCTCAATACGTGTGACTTTGCCGTCAGCCGGCGAAACAACAACGTCAGGATCGGAAGGCGGAACGCGTTTCGGATCGCGGAAGAAGAACGCCATAAAAAGCGTCACCAGTAAGAAAATTCCTGCGACCCACCAAAAGCCCAGCACGGCCGCGCCTACCGCCAAAAGCAACGGAACAACAATATAAGGAATGCTTTCTTTAACTATTCTCACGTCTATCTTGAGGTCGCAAAAAAGCACAAAAATCGCAAATGTGCTTTGCTATTTTTGTGCCTCTTTGGTGGCTCGATCTTGAAGAAACTGCAATGCAGTTTCAGTGACTCAAGCTCTGACTCTTCTGATATTGCAGCATCATTGAGTACATCTGATCTTTCAGGGCAAGTTTCCTCTTCTTAAGCGTAATCTCCTCCAGCTGTTCTTCGTCGCTCGGATAGGAAAGAGCTGATAATTCACTAAGGCGTTCTTCGTACTTATGATGTTCCTGGGCTAACTGTCGAAATTCAGGATCTCGGTTTATCAACTCTTCCTTTAAACTATCCGTAGTTGCGATGTCCATGTTCGTGCATGTCTCCTTTCAGACGAATGAAAGTGGGCAGGATTGGTATGGAGGTCAGGCCTGAACCTCCCTGTCGGAATGTGTCGCACGGTGAAAATGGTAGCCCAATAGGTCAGACAGATCAAGCGGGTAATTCACCCCAGATTCAGAGTCATCACCACCGCATCTTCAATCGGGTCTGAGTAATAATTCGCGCGCCGCGCAATGGCCTGGAAACCGCTCTTTTCATAGAGCGCCTGGGCAGCGAGATTTGCGCTGCGGACCTCCAAAAACGCTGCGTTTGCCTTGCGATTACGCGCTTCCAGAAGCACGCGGTCGAGCAGCGCCGTGCCGATGCCGCGACGTCGAAAACCGGAACGAACCGCGAAGTTATTTATGTGAAGCTCCCCGGCGGTCTCACGCGCAACGATGTAGCCGGCGATCGGAGCTGACTCGATCGTCGCGTCGACGGGTCGCGCGACGAGCATCAGATCCCGATTCGCACCCTGCAGCTCTGCGTAGTATGCGGCCCAGCCCCAGCGGCTCAGCCCTGACTGTTCCTCGATCTCGACCACCTCGAGCAGATCGTGTTCAGACATGCGATAGATACTGATCCCCTCGGGAGCGGGGGCGACCCTCTGTTCGGCCATGCGCTAGAGCTTACCTCTTTGACGCGAGATTAGTCTGCTCGATTGAGAACTCATCCAGCCAAAGAGTACCGAAGATCGGGCACGGAGACGAGTCGCAGTTGTTTCTTTGGAGGCGAATGACTGCGGCTTGCGAGGTTGGCAGGGTGGTGAAATCGAAGCTCAATTTGGTCCAGGGAGTTGTAGCAGAGGGAAAGTTTTCTGACTTGCCTAACAACTGATTGTTGGAAGCATCGTTGACGACGATCAGTGGTGGGCCACCGGTTACGAGATCTTTTGTTTTGACGGCGAAGGAGAGCCGGTAAGACGTGTTTGGATCGACAATGAATGTTTGTGAGAGCAAGGGAGTTCCCGGAGTCCACGTACCGTCTAAATTAATCTGGAGACTTTTTGCGCCGCTCAGTTTTTCAGAGACGTCGATGGCGAGGCGGTTCCTTTGCTGTTGAGCGACGATCCAATCGAAACCTGATTCATTGAGAACGAGTGGATCTTCGAAGTCGCTGTTTAAGAGCGGTCGTTCATGAAATGCTTCGCCAGGATGCAATAGCGTGAATGACTCTTTGAAAGCTTTTGCATCGAAAAGCAGCCGCGCCACCTCGTTTACATATTCAACGGAGCGGGGATCAGTTAGTAGACGGAGCTCTTCGTGAACTTCTTTTCCTTTTCCGTTTCTTGCGAGGTAGCGGATCAAGGCAAGACGCTCGTTGTCGGTTTTGATGTCGAGCAGTGCTTTAGTAGTTTTCAGATCATTGCGTGAAATGCCCCAGGCGAGATCGATCAGGTTTGGTGCGTAACGCGGATTAGTTGTGGCTGCGCTCCGCAGATCAGTGAAGGCATCGTTGGCTCGTCCCATGCGCAACAGAAGATTGCCGCGTTGCCAATGCGTGTGTGCGTAGTAAGGCGCCCAGCGAACGGCTTGGTCCAATGCAGCGAGTGCAGCCTCCGTGTCGCCGAGTTCTTCGCGCGTGTTGCCGAGCTCGATCCAGAGATAGTCGTCACGGTAGCGGAGTGCCGTAGCTCGCTCGAGTGACTTTGCGGCTTCGTCAGGTTTTTGCAGACGATTGAAGATTGTCGCACGGGCGCGATGTGCCTCGGGATCTGAGGGAGCCAGTTTTACCGCTTCATCTGCGCCCTCGATCGAACTCATCGTGAGCGCATACCTAGCAAACATCCGCGACACACCAAAGCGCGCCGATGCCTGGATCAGAAACAGGGAACACAATATCCCTAAAATTGAGAGCGCTACTCGCATACAACTG
>DATFDT010000098.1:0-21022 GCA_035251975.1 Pyrinomonadaceae bacterium
CCCCTGGAGAAGCTGAATGTCTCGCCCCCATGCCCTGAAACGTTTTCTGACTATCGCTGTGCTCGTCTCACTGTGCACAGCAACGATCGTCTCGACCAACACAAGAGCTGCGCATAAACCTTTGACGACCACTTCAAACACAAAGATCTCCCCTGACTTGCAGAAACTCATTCTGTCAGGAAACGGCGACGCGCGCGTCAAGGTGATCGTGCAGTCAAAGTCCAGCTCGCCGGGTCTTCTTGGCGGACTGCTCAATACTGTTGGTGGATTACTCGTCAGTGTTCTCTCAAACCTGAACATCAGGATCGTTGAAGTTGAAGCCAACTCCGTCGAGGTTCTCGCATCCGACCCGGACGTCGCTTACATCTCGCTCGACGCAGCAGTTAGTAGTTCCGGTCACGTCACCAACACGACCGGCGCCCAGCAAGTTCGTGCACAGAAATCATTGCTCGGTCTGAATAGCACTCTAGACGGCTCCGGCATCACGATCGCCGTACTCGATTCCGGCATCGACAGCAAACACAAATCATTCGCAACCAGCGGCAAGATCAAATTCAGCAAAGACTTCACCGGAGAGAATCGCACTGACGATCCGTGGGGCCACGGAACACACGTCGCCTCAATCGCAGCGGGCGATGGCGCGCCGACGAGTGGTGCTTACGAAGGCATCGCACCGGCGGCGAGTCTCGTCAATCTTCGCGTCCTGAATTCGCAAGGTGTCGGCAAAGTGTCAGGCGTGCTGGCCGCGCTCGATTGGCTGATCGCTAACAAGAGCAACTACGGCGTGAAAGTCGTGAACATGAGTCTCGGCACTCCCGCGATCAACTCGTACGATGACGATCCGATCTGCAACGCTGTGCGCAAGCTGGTTGATGCAGGTGTGGTTGTCGTCGCAGCCGCTGGAAACAACGGCAAAGACGCTAACGGAACGGGGATCTACGGCGCGATTCACAGTCCCGCAAACTCGCCTGCCGCGATTACGGTGGGCGCGAGCAACAGCTTCGGCACCGATCCACGTAACGACGACGGCGTGACGAGCTACAGCTCGCGTGGCCCAACGCGCAGTTTTTCAGTCGACTCTTACGGTCTGGTTCACTACGACAACATCATCAAACCGGATCTCGTCGCGCCCGGTAACAAGATCATCGCTGCCGAAGCCGCCGGCAATGCTTTGCTCAAGAAGTATCCCGAGCTGGAAACCAACAAGTATTCGACGACCAACATGAAGCTCATGTACCTCAGCGGTACATCGATGTCCGCGCCGATGGTCTCGGGAGCCGCCGCTCTCTTGCTTGAAGCTAACTCCAGCCTCACGCCAAACATGGTCAAGATGCTCCTGATGTACACCGCTCAGCCACTGGCCGGCTTCAACACGCTGGAGCAGGGCGCCGGGCAACTCAACGTTGCCGGTGCGGTGACACTCGCGCGGATCGTTCGCACCGATCTTCTTGGCCTGTTGAAACCTACTTTCGGATCTGCGCTGCTAACCCAGTCTGCTCCTGCCCCACAAACCACAGTTGCCAGTTTCGCCTTTCCCTGGACTCAGGGACTCGTGCTCAAGCACACCACGATCACCGGCAAAGACCTGATCAATAAATACCAGGTCAGCTACGGACAGGGTTACTTGCTCGGTGACGGTGTTAACGAAGGACTCACGAGCCAGAGCTTGAACTACAACATGTGGGTCAAGTCAGTAACGCTCGGAAATTACCTGATGAAGAGCGACGGCACGACTATGTTCAGCGGGTCGTACCTCCTGAGCAATATGCTACTGCTCGGTAACGGCTACGCCATCGGTGATGGCTATGCCATCGGCGACGGTTACGCGATCGGCGATGGCTATGCGATTGGTGATGGCTATGCGATCGGCGACTGCTCACTCGGCGACAATGGACCAGGCATGAAGTAAAGCTCACTCTGTGCAACCTCTGTGTTCTCTGTGTCTCTGTGGTTACTGATTCACAGCAATAACTCACCACAGAGACACAGAGGACACAGAGATTACACAGAGAAACCGTGCGGACATGAACAGTCAAAGACCAAACACACTCAGCGTTTACATGTGGTCCGTAGTCGCAACCGGCGTCGCCAGTTGCATCTATGCCGCGTATACGCTTCCGCGCGGGATCCTCGACGTTTATTTCCTTTTGTTACTGCTGACTACAGCAGTCATCGGTTCGCGTATCGCGATCCGGATTCCACAAATCAACGTCAACATCACGGTCGATGACACTTTCGTGTTCATCGCTCTCCTGCATTACGGCGGTGAAGCTGCCATTCTGACTGGCGCGCTCGCGGGTATCTGCGCGGCCTTGCGAATCAGTCGCAAGGTCAGAACTGTAGCTTATGGCAGTGCCGCGTTGGCAACTTCCGTGTTCATCACGGCCACCGTTCTCAAGCTTGCTTTCGGATCTACAACCGGGCTCCTCGGAAAGGGAGCTTCAGTCGGTATCATCGCGCTGTGCGTAATGGGCCTCGTCCAGTACCTGGTCCATACCGGTCTCGGAGCTGTTGTTAGTGCGCTCAAAGCTAACGAGTCGATCTGGCGCATGTGGAGCCGCAACTTCCTGTGGATTTCAATCAGCTATTTCGCTGGTGCTGCGGGTGCTGGATTTATCGTGAGCAGTCTCAGCACCACTCGCTTCTGGGCGTTTCTGATTTGCATCCCTATCGTCATCATCGTCTACTTCAGCTACGACCGTTACATGCGCGAAGTTAAGGCTTCAGTCCGTCACGCCGAAGAGGCTGAGCGCGCTCGCGCCGAGCTCGAACATCAGCGCGCGGAACAAGCCGAAAAACACGTTCAGGAATTGAACAACTACATCGCGGAACAGGAACGCATCAGCCGCGTGCTTGAAGAAACGAAGGAACACTTCCGCCATGCCGCATTTCACGATTCACTGACAGGACTGCCCAACCGCGCGATGTTTACTGAGTTGCTCAAAGCGGAGATCGAAAGCTCGAGCCGTCGCAACGATCACATGTTTGCAGTTCTCTTCCTCGATCTCGATCGTTTCAAAAACATCAACGACAGCTTGGGCCACACGCATGGCGATCTGCTGCTCGTCGCGTTTGCCGAGCGACTCGAACGGACACTGCGTCCGGTCGATACGCTTGCGCGCTTCGGTGGCGATGAGTTTGCGATCCTTTTGAGTGGCATGACTGATGCGACTGACGCGGTGCGAGTCGCACAACGAATTCAGGACGAGCTGAGCCAGCCGTTCGTGCTCGATAAAAACTCGGCTTTTGCGACGGCGAGTATCGGTATCGCTTTCAGCTCGAGTGGCTACGATCGTGCGGACGATATCCTGCGCGACGCGGATATCGCGATGTATCGCGCGAAGGAAAACGGCAAGGCGCGTTACGAGGTGTTTGATCACGGCATGCACGCGCGCGCGGTTTCGCGACTGCAGCTCGAAAGCGATCTGCGCCAGGCGATCGAGAACAAGGAATTCTGTGTTTATTACCAGCCGATCGTTTCACTTCCAACCGGGCGTCTCGCGGGTTTCGAAGCGCTCGTTCGCTGGAACCATCCGCGTCGTGGTTTAGTTTCGCCGGCTGACTTCATTCCGGTTGCGGAAGAGACTGGTTTGATAGTACCAATTGGGGAGTGGGTGTTGAATGAAGCGTGCACGCACGTGCGCCAGTGGCAGATCGACTCACCGAGTCATCGTTCGTTGAGCTTGAGCGTGAATCTTTCGGCGCGACAAGTTGCGCAGCCCGACTTGCTCGATCGAATCAAAGAAGCACTTGAAACGAGCAAGCTGAACCCGCACTGCCTCAAACTCGAAATCACGGAAAGCGTAGTCATGGAAAACGCTGAAGCCGCGGCGTTGATGTTCAAGCAATTGCGCTCGCTCGGTGTGCAGTTGAGTATCGACGACTTCGGCACCGGCTATTCGTCGCTCAGCTACCTGCACCGTTTCCCGCTCAATTATTTAAAGATCGATCGCTCGTTTGTGATGCGTCTGACGACCGACAACGACAACGCCATCGTGCGCACGATCTCGACGCTCGCGCACAACCTCGGCATGGAAGTGATTGCAGAAGGAATCGAGACTGAAGAACAGCACCAGCAATTGAAGATGCTGGGCTGTGAATATGGCCAGGGTTTCCTGTTTTCGCGTCCAGTACACAACGACGGCGTCCAACACCTCCTCACCCAGGACTCCCACCGCGATGTCCAGCCGGAGATCAGCCTAACCACAGATAGCACGGATTTTTTACTGATCAGCGCCGATCTGCTACAGTGAGGGCATGAAGTTTAAGCTGATTTTTGCCCTTGTCTTAACGATACTAACTGTTCCATCTCTTGCGAATGTGCAGGCCCAGAATCCGACCGCTGACGTGGTCATGGTGCTACCGTTTGAAAATACGTCGAAACCGTTCCGGGCTGAGTACAACTGGGTTGGAGAGAGTTTTGCTGACGCCCTTGCTGAGTTGCTTAACAAGCCCGGTCTGGTCGTTGTTTCCAGCGACGAACGCGAGCTTGCGTACCAGCAGCTCCGCTTGCCAGAGACCGTCATTCCTTCGCGGGCCACGGCCATCAAGCTCGCGCGCCAGGCAAAGGCCAGCATAATCGTCATCGGCAGTTATACCGTCACGCCCGCTCCCCAGAATCAAGCTGAAAACAGTGAGAAAGCGCCTCCGTCTGATGGTTATGTGCAGGTGACGGCGCGTGTGATCAAAGTCAACGAAGGCCGCAACTTCGGTGAAGTAAAGGACGGCGCCTGGATCACGCGACAGTTTGACCGCGGCGATGCACTGACCAATCTCCAGGAAATTCACGGCTGGCTCGCGTATCAGATTCTTTATCAACGCGACAAGGCGCTTCCGTACTCGCAAAACCAACTCGTACAGGAAGCCACGAAGATCCCGCAGAGGGCGTTTGAGGCCTACGTGAAGGCGGTGCAGTTGCCACTACGCAGCGACGTGCGCGCGAACTACTTAAAGAACGCTCTGCGTTTTTACGCTGATTCACTCGGCGGCGCAGTTTATCCGCAGGCCGCTTTCGAGCTGGGCCGCGGTTACATGGACCTCGGCAACTGGAAAGACGCGACCGAGTATTTTTCCAAGCTCCAGAAGAAAGAACCGCACTACGCTGAAGCCGCGTTCTACGCCAGTCTCGGTTACACGAAGCTCGGTGATTACGGGCGCGCGCTCGCGACAGTCGTGCCGCTTTCGAGTGATTTACCGCTGATCGCTGTTTACAACAACGCCGGCGCCGTTGCAGTTCAGGCTGCGAGAGAGAATAAGAACGGTGAGGAACGTACGCGCCTGCTGAACCAGGGAATGGATTTTCTTGGTCAGGCTTCGAAGTCAGCGCCGTCAGATCAGATGGTCAACTTCAATTACGGCTATGGGTTGTTTCTCGCAGGCAAGTATAAGGAAGCAGCCGATCACTTCCGCCCCGTGATCACATCCGATCAGCAGGACGGCCAAGCCTATTTCCTCTTCTCCAAATCGCTCGCAAAACTCGGCAACGCTGAAGCTGCGGCTGCCGCGGACGATATGGCGCGCCGCTATCTCCGCACCGCATATGCGAAGTGGGAAACTGAATGGCAGAAATCGGGAACGACGAGCGGCGTTAACCTGCGCATGCGCGACGTGCTGAATCGCGAGGAAGTGTTTGGGCTCCAGCGTGAAACAAACATCACCGCGGCGATGGGTTCACCGAGCTCGGCGACGCAGGATCTGCTCGTGAAGGCTCGTGATCTTTATCAGGCCGGGCGCGATGAGGAAGCATTGCCTGAGTTGCATCGCGTTGTGATGATCGAGCCGACAAACGCTGAGGCTTATCTACTCAGCGGTCGCATCAATCTTCGTCGCAGCGATCAGGAAGCAGCGATCGCAGCGTTGAAGACGGCGATCTTCTGGGATCCCAAACTCATCGACGCACACATTCTCTTAGGCAAGATCTTTCTCGAACGAGGCGACCGCGGCGAAGCACGTAAATTTGCGCTGAGCGCGATCGCGATCGATCCGAACAACCAGGAAGCAATCGCACTGCAACGCCAAGTCACGATGGGTAACTGAGCGACTTTTGGCACGGCGCGTGCTCAAAGGGAACGCGGCACGACACGGAAACGAGATTTAGCCGATGTCCCCGCCGCCAACATTCCCTGAGCGCCGCCTGCCGCTGCGCCAGCTAACCTTCCGAGCGTTCCTTCAGTGCTTCCCCCCGAAACGTGGACCTGGTCAGAAATGACCGGGTCTTCCCGCTTTTAAGGCCAGTCACAAAAAGCCACAAAAAGCACAAAGGTAGGAATACGACTAAGTTGAATTTCTTCTTTTGTGCTTTCTGTGCCTTTTTGTGGCTAGATCTTCTTTGACGGAAATTGTCACTTTGACAGTGACGGTTTCTGTCTTTTTGCGTCAATATTTGGCTAATTGACGTATTGGCCTTACGATGTTTCAGTCAGTTAGAAAAAATTTTTTGCGGCGAATGACACGGATCGATTTTCGGAATTATGAGTGGGGCGCGGCAGCGGCCAGCGCGCTCCTCCTTATCCTCGCGTTTCCCAACTTCGAGTATTACCAACTCGCGTGGATCGGTCTCGTTCCCCTCCTCGTGGTGATCGGGCGACGCCCGGCACCTTTGCGCGCCTTCATTCTCGGCTGGGCCGTTGGTTCAGTCTTCTTCTACGTCACCTGTTACTGGCTCACGTATTCGATGATCCACTACGGCGGGCTGCCGACCGTGCTGGCCTATTTACTACTTATCCCGGGCGCACTCGTCATCGGCATCTTTCATGGTCTATTCGCGGCGCTGATCGCAATCGCGATCCAGAAATGGGGACGCATGGCGCTCCTCCTGGCAGCCATATTCTGGACCGCGCTCGAATGGGTTCGTCTCGTCGTCACGGGCCAACTCTGGAACGCGCTCGGTTATTCACAGGCGTTTCACCCGTTGCTGATCGAGCCGGCCAATTGGGGCGGCGTCTATGCAGTCAGCTTTCTGATCGTCACGATCAATTCGCTAGTCGCTCTGTTGATCATCAGTAGAACGAAGTGGTCGATTGCAGCAGCCGCGTCTACAGCGCTGCTCGTTCTCTATGTGATTATGCTGTCGAGGTACCTGCCAACTGAGCCGGTTCCGACATCAGATGGACTCTCCATGTTCGTCGTTGCCGTGCAACCAAACGTGCCGATGAATCCGGTGAAGAGCGCGGGCGAAATAAAGACACTGATCGATCGTCACGTGTCCTTGAGCACCGGTGCACTCAAGTCTCTGCCCGACCAAACTTCACGACGACTCGTGATCTGGCCCGAGTCGCCGATGAACTTCACTTACGCGACCAACAAGACATTTCAAGAGTTCGTTGCGAACTTCACCAAAGAGAATCACGCGTCGCTACTGTTCAACTCGCTCGAGCCCGCACCGAACGACGGCTCATACAATTCCGCGCTGCTCATAAATGAAGACGGCCACCTGATCTCGCAGTATGATAAGATTCGCCTAATGCCGTTTGGCGAATATGTGCCGCTCCCGCAATGGTTACCGGGAGCGTCTTTGATAAGTGGAATCGTCGGTGAGTTCACTCCGGGCAGCAACTACACGTTGATGCCGTTCGATGATCGAAGAGCCGGTGTCTTCATCTGCATCGAGTCAGCGTATCCGTGGATCGCGCGGCGACTGGCTCAGGATGGAGCCGACGTGCTGATCAATATCTCGAACGATGGGTATCTCGGACCGACAGCCGTGATGCGACAACATCTCGCGAATGCGATCTTTCGCGCGATGGAAAATGGTCGACCGGTGCTGCGTGTTACGAACAGTGGCTTGTCAGCGTTTATAAGCCAAGATGGTGAAGTCCAGCGTCTGACTCAGCCGTTTAAGGCTGAGATTCGTGTATGGACGAATAGACGGGGAGAAATACGAAACACTTTTTACACGCGGCACGGCGATTTGTTCGTGTACATTTGCGCGGTAATTACTTTGATTGCTTTTGTGTTGACTAACTATGGACGCTTTATCAATTCAGGAACTACGCACTAACTTCGACACTCTCCGCGCCCGTGTGGACCAACTCGGGAGGTTTCTTTGATGTCCCTGCAGGTCGTGAGGAGTTGAACCGTATCGAAACCCAGGCCTCATCGCCCGACTTCTGGAGCGATCAGGAGGCCGCACAGAAACTTTTGCAGGATCGTAGTCGACTTGAAAAGAAGATTGAGCGCCAGGAAGACTTCGAATCACAGATCGCCGACGCCGAAGTGCTCTTTGAGTTTGCTGAAGAAGACGAGTCGTCAATCAAAGAGCTGCAATCGTTACTTGAATCGCTCGAACACGACCTGAGCCAGGCCGAAACGGAAATGCTGCTCGCCGGCGACAACGATCGCCGCAACGCTATTTGCACGATTCATCCGGGCGCGGGCGGCACCGAGTCGCAGGACTGGGCCGAGATGTTGCTGCGTATGTATCTCAAATGGGCCGAGCAACGCGGCTTCAAAGCTGAAGTGCTCGAGTATCAACCAGGCGAGGAAGCGGGACTGAAGAGCGTTACCTTCAGAGTCGAAGGTGAATATGCCTACGGGCTGCTGACTGCCGAAGCCGGCGTTCACCGACTCGTCCGTATCTCGCCTTTTGACCAGGCGGCGCGGCGACATACATCATTCGCATCTCTGTTTGTCTATCCGGAGATCGACGAGGACATCGAAGTAGAGATCAACGACAAAGACTTGCGGGTCGATACTTATCGCGCCACGGGCGCGGGCGGACAACACATCAATACTACGGATTCAGCAGTTCGTATTACTCACATACCGACCGGGATCGTCGTATCCTGTCAAAACCAACGTTCACAACATCAAAATCGAGCAGTCGCCATGCAGGTGCTGCGCTCACGTCTTTATGAACTCGAGTTGGAACGACGGCGCGCCGAAACCGCCGAGCTCGAAGCCAACAAGGCCGATATTTCATTTGGGTCCCAGATCAGGAGTTATGTGCTGGCACCCTATCAGCTCGTAAAAGACACCCGCACTAAGCTGGAACGAGGTAACGTCGAGGCAGTGCTCGGCGGCGACATCGACGACTTCATCAAAGCCTACCTGCTGGCTCGCAAGGCGGCGTAGGCATCGCAGTTCGTGTTGGAGAGTTTTAAATGGCAGCACACATCGAAGAAAAACCACGCGTGATTATTCCGCGCGCTGGTCGTGGCAACGAGATCCTCGCGATTCTCTTCATCGCGTTTGGATTACTGCTGGCGCTCTGCCTCATCTCGGCGGCGTTCTACCCGAACGATCCGTCGTGGAACTCCGCGGGCGGAACCGAGACGCACAACTGGGCCGGCGCGATCGGCGCGAACGTCGCAGCGACTGGTTTTCAGCTTATCGGTCTTGCCGCTTTCCTGTTGCCATTGCTTCTATTCTTAGCTGCGTGGCGACGATTTCACTCGCCGACTATTCATCGACCATGGATGCGAATTCTTGGAGTCCTGGTCCTCGTTATTTCGGCGTCGGCGTTGTTGTCGATCTCGCAACTGCATCCGTTGTTTGATTCGAGTGTGCAACCGGGTGGACTCCTCGGCGCTGTCGTGGCCCAGGGACTCGCGAGTGGACTTAGTACTGTTGGTGCCACCGTGTTGCTCGTTGCGATCGCGGCGACGGGGTTGTTGCTCGCGACGAATTTCTCGTTTGTGCGACTTTACGAGATCCTCGCGAATGCGATCGGTTCAAGGTTCGCGTTTGTCGGCAAGCTTCCGGAGCGTTTTCGGGCGTGGCGTGTGATGCGTGCTGACCAGGCACGAGTGAAGAAAGAGACGAAGGCTGCCATAAGGGCTGAACGCGAAGCGGCGAAGAACGCGCTGAAGCAGACTGTGAATTTGACCGCGGCGGAGCGCGTTGCCGATTTCATGAAGGATCCGATCAAGCCCGTTGTTGAACCGGCGCCCGTGATCCGCACTGAAGCGAAATCCACAGCTATTGAGCCACAGGCAACAGCAGTCGCGGCAAGTGCGAGCGCGGGTGTTGGCGTAGCCACACCGCCGGTCACCGGAAGAAGACGGTCGATCATTCCCGATGTCACTGCTGACGAAGACGACGCGGAAGAGATGGTGAAAGGTGCTTCCGTGTTGCGCGTGAAAGCCGAGGCACCTGCGACCGCGAAACTGCCGTTCGACTCGTCACGCCGTGTTAACTACAGCGATTACGGTTTGCCGACACTCGATTTTCTCAACGAAGCGCCGCCACACAGCGAACAGGCTGATGCAGAACTCCTGAGTCTCGCTACACGGCTTGCCGAAAAGTGCAAAGAGTTTAATGTTACCGGGCAGATCAAACACATTTGTCCTGGTCCGGTAGTTACGACTTACGAATTCAAACCCGATCCGGGCGTGAAGTATTCGCGCGTGGTTTCGCTGGTCGACGATCTGTGTCTGGCGTTGAAAGCGGAGTCGATTCGCATCGATCGCATGCCGGGTAAGCCGCACGTCGGTATCGAAGTGCCGAACCCGCGTCGCGAAACAATCTTCCTGCGTGAAGTGATCGAGTCACGCGCGTTTCAGGAGTCAGGATCGAAACTCACGATCGCGCTCGGTAAAACGATCGACGGGCTAAACTACGTCGCGGATCTCGCGAAGATGCCGCACCTGCTCATTGCTGGTACGACCGGCTCCGGCAAGTCTGTCGGCGTGAACGCGTTGATCGTCTCGATTCTCTATCGCGCGCGACCGGATGAAGTGAAGTTCATCCTGATCGATCCGAAGCGCCTCGAGCTCGGACTTTACGAAGACATTCCACATCTCGCGACGCCCATCATCGTCGATCCGAAGCTCGCCTCGCGCTCGCTCAAGTGGGCAGTCGCGGAGATGGAACGCCGGTATCGTGACCTCGCCGGTTGGGGCGTCCGCAACATCGACGGCTACAACACCGAGATCATGCGTCGCAACCTCATCAAGGAATACGACGACAAAGGTGAGCCGTGGAAGCCGCTGCCCTACATCGTCATCATCATCGACGAGCTTGCCGACCTGATGATGACTTCGGGACGTGAAGTTGAAGAGTCAATCACGCGTCTCGCGCAGATGGCGCGCGCGGTCGGTATTCACCTCGTGCTCGCGACGCAGAGACCGTCAGTCGATGTGATCACTGGATTGATCAAGGCAAACTTCCCATCGCGTATTTCGTTCCGTGTGTCGTCGAAGATTGACTCGCGCACGATCATCGATACGAACGGCGCCGAGCAACTGCTTGGACGCGGCGACATGCTGTTCCTGCCGCCTGGTACTTCACGATTGATCCGCGTTCACGGTGCTTACATCGACGAGAACGAGATCGGTAAGATCGTCGCGCACATCAAGTCGCAGGGTCCGCCGTCGTACGACGAAAGCATCACGCAGTCTGAAGAAGATGCACTCGGACTCGAGAGCGCTTCCGGCGAACACGATGAGTTGTTTGAAGAAGCGTTGCGGATCTGTGTGGAGATGAAGCGTGCGTCAACTTCAGTGTTGCAGCGTCGTCTGCGCATCGGCTACGGCCGCGCCGCAGCGATTCTCGACATGATGGAACGTGAAGGCCTGATCGGGCAGGCAGACGGGTCGCGTCCTCGTCCCGTCCTCGGCCGCGCCTACGAGATGGTCGCCGACTGGGACGAGATGGCCGCCTCAGACGTTTAGCCACGAAGAATTTTTAGCCACAAAAAGGCACAAAAACACAAAGGTTTTTTTGTAAATCTTGCAAATCCTGTAATCCTGTTAAACGACTGTGCCCGATTTACACGAACTCCACCGGCACGCTCGCGCGATCTTTTCTCATGCTTTATCAGCAGTAGATCCTCGCCCAAAAGTAAAAGAGGCCCTCACTCATCTCAACATCTCCGCCCCCATCTACTCAATCGCCATCGGTAAAGCTGCGACCTCAATGGCTCTCGGTCTCGACGACGCGCTCGGCGACAGGCTCTCCGCGGGCGTGATCGTCTCAACATCACTGCACCACTCATCACGCTGGCAAAGCTTCATCGGCGGTCATCCACTTCCCAACGAAACGAGCCTCGCCTCTGCACGCGCAGCTTTCACGCTTCTCGACTGCGCCAACAACGAACAAGGAACTGTGATCTTCCTGATCTCGGGCGGCGGCTCGGCAATGATCGAGTGGTCCATCAGCGATGACATCTCACTCGACGATCTCCGTTCGGCAAACCAGATTCTCGTCTCGTGCGGCGCAAGCATCTCGGAGATTAATTCCGTGCGCCGCGCTTTTTCTGCCGTCAAAGGTGGCGGACTCGCGCGACGCGCCCCACACGCACAATTGTTTACGTTGATCGTCTCCGACACGAATCCCGGTGACGAAGCGAGTGTCGCCTCTGGCCCAACACTCAACGCACCAGCAGACGCACCGAGCGCGCTCGAAGTCGTCGAGCACTATCACCTTGAGAAAATACTGCCGAACTCAATCATGAAAGCCGTGCACGGCGCACAACCTTCACCAGCTACGACCGGCTCTCACATCGTTCTCCTCGACAATCAAACAGCCCTCAACGCCGCTGCGCAAAAAGCACGCGAGCTCGGCTTCGGCTGCGCAACATTGGACCACATCCGCGAACAACCAATAGAGGAAGGCTGCAAACTGCTTCTTGAAAACACGCGACAAGCCTGCACAATCTCAGGAGGTGAATTCTCCTGTCCCGTCCGTGGTGACGGGCGCGGCGGCAGAAACCTTGAGACTACGCTCCGCTGCGCCATCAGTCTCAGAGATCAAAGCTCACACGTCGTCATCCTTAGCGCCGGCACTGACGGCATCGACGGCAATAGCCCAGCCGCGGGCGCCATCGCCGACGAAACAACCATCGAACGCGCTCGAAACCTTAACCTCGACGCAAAACAGTATCTCGCTCGCAGCGACTCCTACACCTTCTTCAAACAACTCAACGACCTCATCATCACCGGCCCCACCGGCACAAACGTCCGCGATCTCCGGATCGTCCTCAGATCCGTCTAAATCCACTTTTAAAAATCCGTCTAATCCGTGCTATAAGATTCGAACTGATGCCAGCCGTATCGACCCTGACATTTTCCGACCTAATCGAACGCCTGAACAGCCAAGCCAGTCCGCCAACGCTCGAAGAGTTGAACGACTGGATTTCCAGCGTCGAGATTAGCGATCTCGACCTCGAACCTTACTGCGGTTTCAAGGAAGGCAACTACTGGCGCCATCGAGTTTGCCGGAATGCAGTTGTCGAGATGTTGGTGATCTGCTGGCGCCCAGGCCAGAAGACGCCGATTCACGATCACAACGGCTCGCACGGTGTGGTGAAAGTCCAAAAAGGCTTGATGTGGGAAACGATTTTCACGTACCAGAAAGACAGGGGTTTGCGTTACGACACGGGTCGCGAATGTCCGACAGGCACGATTACGGGCGCCGATTTACCGGACATTCATCGACTGGGAAATCCCGACGATAGTGGTCAAGACCTCATCACTGTTCATGTTTATGCGCCGCCGCTCGGTGTGTTGAAAACTTACAAGGTGGGTAGTTCGCAGGTAGACCTTTACACGCCCAATGATTTCCCGACTTGAGACGCGGCTGGCGCCGCTCGCCGCGTTTTTATTAGCGCTGGCGTGCGTCACCGCGTGCAAGGATAAAACTCCCGCGACTCCAATTGGTTCTTCCAGTGGCGAATTGACTGTCGCCGCAGCTTCAGATCTCACTCCCGTCTTCGAAGAACTCGGACGCGCATTCGAATCAGCTACCAAAACAAAAGTCGTGTTTGTGTTTGGCTCGACTGGAATGCTCACGCGCCAGCTCGAGAATGGCGCGCCGTATGATCTCTTCGCAGCGGCAAATGTGAGTTACATCGATCAGTTGGAACAGAAGGGACTGATCATTCCGGATTCCAAATCGGTCTACGCGCGTGGGCGTATCACTTTGTGGACGGCGAATGAGAGTCCGGTGAGATTCCAGGGTATTGCGGATCTCGCGCGGCCTGAGATCCAACGCATCGCGATCGCGAATCCTGATCACGCGCCTTATGGACTTGCGGCGAAGCAGGCATTGCAAAGCGCCGGCGTCTGGGACAGGGTGCAGCCGAAGCTCGTTTATGGCGACAACATTCGACAGACGCTTCAGTATGCGCAAACCGGAAATGTTGACGTGGCGATCGTTTCGTTGACGCTGAGCATAAACAGCAATGGCCGCTGGTCGCTGATACCGGAAAACTTGCACGAGCCAATCGACCAGGGCCTCGCGATCATGAAGACCACCAAAAACGAGCCGGCCGCACGCGCGTTCATCACCTTCCTCAGTTCGCCAGAGGGCAAGGCGATCATGAAGAAGTACGGATTTTAGCCACAAAAAGGCACAAAATGGTTTTCTGAGAGGAAGTCGTTAGTGAAACCTCTTTGCTGTTTTTATTTTTGTGTTTTTGTGCCTTTTTGTGGCTGAAGAAAGGTTTTGAGGCTAAGGTCGTGGCCGTCGGTGGTGATAGTGATCGTACCGCTGTGGCCTGTGGTAAGGACGGTGGCGCCGGTGGATTGCCAACGGTCGACGACTTCCTTGTGTGGGTGTCCGAAACGCGAGGTGCGTCCGACTGAGATAATTGCTACCTGCGGTTTAGTCGCACTGACGAAAGCTTCCGTTGAAGAAGTCTTGCTGCCGTGATGCGGGACTTTGATTACGTCCGCGTGCAGTTGTTGTTGCGAGGCGATAAATGCTCGCTCGGTAGCTTGTTCGATATCGCCCGTGAGCAGTATCGAGCGTTCGCCATACTGAATTCGAAGCACGATCGAATCGTTGTTCGTCGACTTCTCACCACCAGCAGGCGGCCATAAGACACTTACCATCACATCTCCGAAGTAAATTACATCACCAGCCTCGATCGTTTCAGAGTGTATGTTCGTGCGGGTGAGTGTTTGCGAGAATTTTATGAACTCTGGATCGTCAGTCGGACGTCGCGCGATGAGAGCGCCTCTGACAGTGAAGTTTTTGAGAACGTCGTTCAGGCCGTCGATGTGATCGGCGTCAGCGTGTGTAGCCAAAACGTAATCGATTTGGCCCAAGCCGCGCCACCAGAGATATTCCGATACGACAGTCTCACCAATCCTGCGAGTTGAATCCATCGTGTTTCCACCGGCGTCGACGAGGAGCGTGGTTCCATCCGGCATCGTCACGAGCGCCGAGTCGCCCTGGCCCACGTCGAGGAAATCAATGCGCAGAGCGCGCCGTGTGCGATCGCTGCTGAGTGGATGCAGGATGAGAATCGTAAGCAGGAGTAGTTGTGCGCACGTGAGTGGAAGAACGCAGCGGTGCAGTTTGCAATAACGTTCAGGTTGCAAAGACAGTGGGCGCCAGTGCATTAACGCGATGATTAGAACCAGTAAGGGCAAGTAATAGACAGCGTAGATCAGCCCCGCCGGGCCTGAATACTCCGGCAGCCTGAATCCCGCCCAACCAAAGTCCGAAAACGGATCGACGCTGTGCACCATCAACCAGTTAATCGCGTCTGCAAGCTTGAATAACGGAGCCTGTCCAATCAGCAGTGCAAGTAAGGCAACCACAACCAGCGCCGCTAGCAGCACACTCACAACGATGTTCAGCACTAGCGACGCTAATGAGATTCGGTGAAAGTAAACGATCATCAGCGGCAACAGCATGAGTTGCACACTCACCGACACGACAACGGCACCAAAGGTGTAACGCAGTATCGCTTGCATGTAATACCGTTCAAGCCATACTGCCGCGCTTGCTTTAACCAGCCGGTATTTGTGCGTTGAGCGCGCGATCTCTTGTGCCCACTTTTTCTCCCGCCAGAACAGCACCTCGCAAAGAGTCTTGAATGCACGCGAGCAAACGGGCGGGTAAGGCAGCGAGCGCGTCGGATACCACGCACCGATCGCTGACATGTTCGACAGCAACGGCCACGCGATCACCACGATCGCGAGCACAGACAGAAATGTTAGTTGAAACGACGGATCAAAAATCTCTTTCGGACTGTGAACCAGCAAGACCAGCGCTGCGCCACCGAGGGCATTCAGCGAACTCGATCGTCGAAAGAGAATCGTCGCGACGCCCGCAAACGTGAACATCAACGCTGCGCGTACGACTGACGCGTCCGCGCCGACCGCGAACGAGTAAGCCCAAACGAGCAGGGCAGGAATGATGAATTGCAACAGCCTGCGCCTGGTCAGATGCTTCGCGATTAGAAATACGACGGCGCCGATGAAACTGATGTGCAGCCCGCTGATGACGAGGACGTGAAAAGTGCCACCTTCGCGAAAGCGTTCGGCCGCCGCAGGCAAGAGGTTGTAACGATTGCCGAGTAAGGTGGCATCGAGGACGCCTGCGGTTTCCGCTTCGAAGCGAGTGTCTATTTGCTGTTGCAGGCGTGATCGCCAGTCGTAGAGCCATGCGAGTGGTGGAAACACGTCTTTGTCGCCAAGGCGTGTGATCGGCGCCGGACTTTTTATCATCCCCGTGGCATCGTAACCGTTGCGATCGAGAAATTCCGTGAGTGATGAAACACCGGGATTCTGATAATTGCCGGCGCGATCGAGAGTTGTCGTTACTTGAAGGCGTGTGCCGTAGCGGAGATGTAATGCTCTAAATTCATTAGTGTCTCTAAGTGTCACCAGTAGCGATACGCGACCGGTCACATTCTCAACGCGAAAGGAGAGATAAACACGATCACGCGCGAATTCCGGTGGGCCATCGAGCCAACCGGTGAGTGTGAAAGGTTCTCCTTCTGATTGCTCGACAAGAGATTTGAGGGGACGCGATTGATCTACGCGTCGCTCTAACTCCGCTAACGTCCCACCCGTGAAGAAGAATGCTGACAACAATGCCACGGCGGCGAGTCGAAGTCGCTGCTTGGTGAACAGAATCAGCGTGACGGCTGTACACGCTATTCCTGCGGCTAATGAAAATTTTAATGAACTCGCTGTCCAGACGCCGGCAGAGAACGTTACCGCAAGGTGAACGAGAGGATAGTGAGCGAATAGCTTGCTGTGAGGACGCATTGTTGGGAGTACATGTTAGACAAGATTACAGGATTTGCAAGATTACAAGATTAGGCGCACAACAGTCTCCACATGATGAGTCTGCGGAAACAGATCAAAACCGCGGATTGAACGAATGGTATAGCCGCCGGTAATGAGCTTCCGGAGATCGCGAGCGAGCGTCGCCGGATCGCAGGAGACGTAAGAAATTTGTGGAGGATGCAGATCCAGGATGCCCTTAATCACTGCTGACTCAGCGCCGGCTCGCGGTGGGTCGAGCAAAATGAAATCAACTCGACGCATCGATGCGCTTTTGAACCACTCGGCAACATTCGCGGCAATCACCCGCGCCTTACGCGAATTTCGACGCGCAAAACGTATCGCAACAGGATTCGCCTCAACCGCCGTCACTCGCTGAAACTGACGCGACAACGGCAACGTAAACAACCCAACACCGCTATAAAGGTCGAGCGCGCTCTCGCCTGACGTATCGCCCAACGCAAATTCAATCAATGGCCCAAGCAACGACGGGTTGATCTGGAAGAAACCTTCTGCGTTGTAACGATAAACCTCGCCGCGAATACTCAAACTTAGTTCACGCGTTAAGAAATTCGCAAAGGCCGGCGCGAACGAAACGCTCTCCTCACCCGCAACTACGTCGAGGTGCTTCAAATCCGGCGGAAACTGGGACCAGTCCGTCGCCCGCACTTCTTCGAGTTGTGCCTGCAACTCCGGACGCAGCACCGCGCAGTCAACTACGTCACAAACACGCCTAGAGCCACGCTCGTAGTAACCAATCGCGTGCTCGTCCTGATCGATCTGCCACATCGCGCGCATGCGATAGCGCCACTCGCTGGGCGAGGGCGTGACAACAATGTCAGGAACATTCTCGAGACGCGCGATGCGATGCAGACAGTCGCGAATCATCTCCGACTTCGCGGCGAGTTGCGCTTCGTAAGTGAGTTGCTGAAAATCACAACCACCACAACGTCCGAAGTACGGACACGGCGGCTCGATTCTTACGGGCGAAGGCGTGATGATCTCCTGAATAGACGCGAACAGAACTTTCCCCTGCTCTCGCTCAACGCGAACACGCACACGATCTCCCGGCGCCGCAAGCGAAACAAAAACAGTCTTCCCATCAGCATGGGCCAACCCCATCCCGCCGGGAAGTATTCGCTCGATTTCAACTTCAAGAGTCAACATTTCTTTTTTGTGTTTTTGTGCCTTTTTGTGGCTAAACGAAAAACAAACTCAGCCGGGGCATTGCAAACTGCTCTCGCAAACGCTTCAGCAGCAAATTATCGTAAGTCTGCTTGTAGGCCGCAGCGTCCATTTGCGCACGATAGGGTTTGAGCTGATCCTTCACGCCCTTTTTAAATTCGTCCAACGTGCTTGAGCCGGCGACGGAAAGCATCGAGTCGTTCAGCATTCGTTCGAGTCCAGTCAAAGAATCTTCAAGTTTGCGCGTATCGAGCGTCGCGCCACTCGCAAAATCTTTCTCGATATCAACGAGCAAAGCGATCGCGCGCGTTAACGCCTCAGATAGATCGTCTTCCTGCTTTCTCGATTGCGCGAGCTCAGACAACGCATTGCGACTGCGCTGCAAGTGTTCACTTATCGCGGCAAAGGAAAACGGAGCCTTGTCAGATTCAACTTCTGCTGACGCATTTGAAGATCCGACGTGCGCTTCAACCCATTCCGCGTACTGCGCCTCAACCTCTTCCTGGCAATAAAGCAGCGTCTTCACCGATCGCTTGCGCGGTCGGGCCTCATACGAGTCAAACGACTTCTCGACCCCACGAAGCACGATGTGCAGCGGAATCCCCTGCTGCTTCCAGGTCTCCATCAACGCCCAATCCATCGGACTCAGAAACAGGTGCTTGCCGCGGCGCCTGACGAATGCGTCTTCGATTTCGGTGAAGTAGTTGAAGTAGTTCAAATGGACACTCTCTCGTACACGATACGCAGGCCGTCAAGCGTGAGGGTTTCGTCTATGGCATCGATATACTGCGAGGCTTCAGCGATCAGCGGCGCGAGTCCGCCGGTCGCAATGATTCGCGACACAGGACCCGTTTCTTTAAGCATCTGCTCGATCATGCCGTCAACCAGCCCTAAATATCCGTAATAGAGTCCCGACTGGATCGCCTCAACAGTTGAAGACGCGATCGCCATGCGCGGACGAACGAACTCAACACGCGGCAGTTTAGCGGCGCGCCCAAACAAAGCCTCGGCACACGTAAACAACCCGGGACTGATCGCGCCGCCAAGAAACTCGTTATTCCTACTGATCGCATTGAACGTAGTGGCGGTGCCGAAATCGACGACGATGCACGGCGTGCCGTACTTGTTCATCGCCGCCACACCATCGACGATCCTGTCTACACCGAGATCAGACGGCGGATGGTAAAGCAGCTTCAAACCCGTGTCGGTCGTGTGGTCTACAAACAATGGCTCTACTGAGAAACTCACAGCGACTTGCCTGAGCACACGGTCTAACTGCGGCACAACCGACGCGATCGCAATCCCCTTCACTGCTTTGCGATCGATGCCGGCGCGATCAAACAGGCTTCCCACATCCGCTTCGTAGTCAGCCGCGGTCCGCTCGCGCTCGGTGAGCAATCGCCACTGCGCGATCAACTCCTGACTGCGAAACAGTCCGAGTGTGATGTTTGTATTCCCGGCGTCAATCGCCAGTAGCATAGACGGCTTCCTCTTTGCGGTTTCGCTTTCCTGACAGCACTTCTTCGATCAATTCCGCAGCCCGAGCTGGCCCATTCTCCTGCTTCAGCCGCTGGCTGACTTCCATCGCACGGCGCGAATACGAAGGCCGTTTGAGCAGCTCGTGTAGCTCGTCAGCGACTCTCGTTTCCAGATACTTATCGCGATAAAGCGTGCGACTCGTTCCGACCTTTCGCGCATGTTCTGCGTTGTCTGATTGATCGAAAGCAAACGGGACGATCAGCGTCGGTATACCTGCCAGCAACGCATGCGAAGTCGTGCCGACGCCGCCGTGATGGACCACCGCACACGCGCGCGGCAACAGCGTTTGATACGGCACGTAGTCGAGCGCGATGATTCCTTCGGGAAGCGCACGTGGGAGGTTGCGCTCGTCACCGATGAGCAACACGGCACGACGCCCGAGACGCTTTGCTGCTCGAATGCTTTCCTCATAAAAATCACGCGCCACCCACACCGCCGACGAACCCAGGGTGAAAACGATTGGCGGAGCGCCGTTGTCCAAAAAGTGTTTGAACTCGATCGGAATTTCGACGTTGTGATTGCCGTCGTAAAAACAGAATCCGGTGATCTCGGTTTGCCGCGGCCAGTCTGGTTGTCGTTGGCCAAACAACTCTGAAAACAAGGCGAGAATGAGTGTGGGTGAGTGCTGGCCTTCGAACATCGGATTACCAGTGTCTGAGAGTCCGAGCTCGTCGCGGAATTGGGTGACGGCCTTCGCTTTGTAGGTGTTCTTCATCACGTTCAGGAAGAACCCCATCACGCCGGGTCCAAGCAAACTCAGCTTTCTGGTCCATTGCCAGTAAGGTGGCACGGGCGGATCGTAAGGAGAGAAGAAAGATAAAGGCGCGAGCACGGTCGACACCCAAGGGATTCCGGACTTGCGAGCCACGAGTGGACCAGCGGGAGCGGCAGGATGTGTGACGAGCAGATGCGCGCCCTCGACCGCTTGCAGCAAGTCAGCATAACTCTCGCGAACGGCTGGAAAGATTAGTTTCTCGGTGAGAAATCGTGGGCCAGTCTTTGGCTCCATGATCTTCTCGACCAGCTCCGATCCTTGTTCTTTCGGCTGAGGAATATCAGGACGGACAGGCGCAAACTCCAAACCCACACTTTCGATCTTTTCGCGATATCCCTCCATCGTCGCAATGACCGGCACGTGCCCACGTCGCTGCAACTCAAGCGCGATCGCCATGTACGGATGGATATCGCCGAACGAACCGAATGTGTTTAGGATAATGCGTTTGCGCATGTCACCAGTGCCGTAATGCCTTCAGAGAATAGAACCCGTCAGAATAGAACAAGTCAGGAAGAGGGGCTTGCCCCCGCTCATCCAATCCAAGCAACGGCGGGGGCAA
>DATFDT010000099.1:0-20807 GCA_035251975.1 Pyrinomonadaceae bacterium
CCTTCATTCGTAAAAGCGTCGCTCGACAAACGGCCTGACACGATGCGTGTGGTGTTTTCGATGGGTGCGACGCAAAAGGTCGAGGCCGACGATCGCAATTTCTAAGAGTGTTACTCGTTCGTTTCTCCTTAGGATGCGGCGCCTTCGGGCGCCGCTTATCTTTTTAAAAAATCTTCGTTGACAATGGTCCATAGTAGGAGTAGAGTGCGCGACACTGCTCCCTAAAATTGTTGTCGCGTGAGCCCCCCTGCGACGAAGAGTAAATTAAAAACAGTTGGCATACTCACAGGAGTCCTCATCATGTGTCGTCGTGTTGCTTTGCGGTCCTCGCTGCGAATCACGCTCGTATTGTTAATTGGTCTAGCACTGCTGCCGGTGCCGCGCGTCTCGATGTTTGTCAGCGCGATGGGCCAGGGGCGTGGTCCGCAGACTGCGCCGCCGCCGCGGCCGGGCAAACCTGAAGGCGAGCTTCCCGATCTTGATGACCTGAAGCATGAGTCGTCGATCGAACGCGAACCACCGGCGCCGATTCCTTCTACGATTCGTTCACAGAGAAACTCGGGTAAGCCCTGGGATGGGCGCCGGGTTGGCGACCCACCGCTGCGAGATTCGGACCAGGCTGGTGCGCGCGGGCAAACGCTACGCTCGCATGCACGGCGGCGAATGAGAGTTCTGCCAGTGCTTTATGAGGATCAGTTCATACAAAACTTTTTCAACGTCGCTTTAGTGCGCAGCGCCACTTCCGAAGAAACACTGTACTGGAACTACCAGTTGCGCGCCGGTTACAACGAGAGCGCGTGGTCGCTGAAGTCAGCCGCTATCGAATTTGGGAGGACGCTGTTTGAGTCAGCAGCCTACGCCGCTCGGGGCCGCGATGCGCATGTATATGTCTACGATCTCTACAAGACTTACCTGATGCGCGAGCCGGATGCAGGCGGCTGGGCAACGTGGGAAGGTCTGGTTAGTAGTCATGGACGCGAGTATGTGCGGCGCGGGTTTGAAGAGTCAGGCGAGTTTGCGAGTTTGCTTGCGGCCATAACGCTCAGCGGCGCGGCGAGTGTAGCGGCTTCGTCTTTGATTTCGGCGCGCGTAGATCCGCGTAAGCAGCCCGGCAATGGCATGTTGACGCGCGATGCGGCTTTGAGTCTGCCGCTGCTGAGTCTGCCGGGACGGAACGGTCTCGATCTGGGTCTGGCGCTCTCCTACTCCTCAATGGTCTGGACGCGCTCTGGTCCTTACATCTATTTCGATGAGGACAACGGCTTTCCCAGTCCTGGTTTCCGGCTGGGCTTTCCCACCGTGCAGCGCAAGGTCTTCGACGCGCAAACCGGCAAACAGTCGTACCTGATGATCACGGCTGGTGGGACGCGAGTGGAACTGCGACAGGTAGGCACGTCGAATATCTACGATGCGACGGACTCGTCTTACCTGCGCCTGACGGACAACGGCCCGACGCTGCTGGTCCATGCCACGGACGGCACGAAACTGAGTTTCTCCGAGATCAACGGCGAGTTTCGCTGCGTGGAGATCAAAGACAGCAACGGCAACTACATCACGGTGAACAATAATGCGCTGGGTCGCATCACGAGCATTGTCGATACGCTCGGCCGGGTCATCAATTTCAACTACGACGGCAATGCCAACCTGATCTCGATCACACAGGCGTGGAACGGGCAGCCTTCGCACCAGTGGGTCAGCTTTGGCTGGGGCACGCGGACGATGCAGTCGAGTTTCTCGGGCGCGACAGTGGTGGGAACGGCGAATGGCACTGTCTATCCGGTGCTCACGCAGGTGGCTGTGAACGACACCTCATATTTCACCTTCGACTACACAAACTCGCTGCAAGTCTCACTCGTCAAGAAATACTTCGGCTCGGTGGAGCGCAATGCGACGAGTTTCACTTATGAGACGCCTGCCAACGACGTGCCTCGTTTGATCAGCAGCAGTGTGTCTGCACAAAACTGGACCGGTATTAATGGTGTGCCGGCGCAAGTGACGACGCAGTACAGTGTGGGCGGTGACGGCGCGTGTGTGCTGACGGCACCTGACGGCACCGTCTACAAGGAGTATTACGGCACGGGCTGGCAGCGCGGATTGACGACGCTGAGTGAGGTGTGGTCTGGCGGAGTGCGCCAGAAATGGACCACCACGGCGTGGACTCAGGACAACACCTCGGTCGCGTATGAAGTGAATCCGCGGGTCACGGAGACAAATGTTTACGATGCCGGCGGCAACCGGCGCCGTACCACCATAGATTACGGCGCGTACGCGGCGTATGGCTTGCCCTTTGGCGTACACGAGTATGCGGCCAATGGCAGCATGGAGATCCGGCAGACGTTCACGGATTACAACCTGAGCCAGGCTTATCTCGAGCGCCGCATCATCGGGCTTGTTTCCCAGGTGCGTGTCGCGAATGGCGCACAGACGCTGACGAAGGTCACCTACGACTATGATGATCCGGCGCGGCTACACGGCGTGCCGGCGGCAGCCACACAGCACGATGTCAATTACAACCTGCTTTTCACAGCGCGCGGCAATGTGACGGCTGTCTCACGCTGGGACGTCGGCGACATCAACAATACGAACAAGAAGCTGACCAGTTACACCAACTACTACAACACCGGGACACCCATCTCCACGACAGATCCAGCCGGACACCAGAGCAACCTCACTTACGGCGATTCGTTCTCTGACAATGTGAACCGCAACACGTTTGCTTATCCGACAACGATCACCAACGCCGACAATTTCAGCTCGTACGTGCAGTACCACTTCGACTTCGGCGCGACGACGCGCACGCAGTCACCTGCTCCTGCCAACCAGTCGCAGGGCGCGATTCAGACGATGACTTACAACAGTCTGGGCCAACTCGAGCGCATCACCACCACGAACAACGGTGCCTACAAGCGCTTCTGGTATGGCGCGAATTTCACCGCCAGCTTCGCGACTGTGAATACGTTGGCCGACGAAGCCTATTCCGTAGCGGTGGTAGACGGATTTGGGCGAGTGACTGGCACGGCGAGTAACCATCCCGGCAGCTCTGGCGGTTATAGTGCCGTGAGCACTATCTACGATCGGATGGGCCGCACCTGGAAAGTCTCCAACCCCACCGAAATCAGTGAATCCTGGCAGCCGAGTGGTGTCGATGGGGCGGGCTACTACTACACACAGCAGACCTACGATTGGAAGGGCCGCCCTTTAATCACCACCAATACCGATGGGACAACGAAAGAAGCGAGTTACGCAGGCTGCGGCTGTGCCGGCGGTGAGGTCGTAACGCTCACTGACGAAGGCACGATTTACGCCGGTGTGGCGAAACGACGGCAGCAGAAGATCTATTCCGACGTGCTGGGCCGCACATTCAAGACCGAGCTTCTGAACTGGCAAGGTGGCAGTGTTTATTCAGCAACCGTCAATACTTTCAACGTTAGGGATCAAATAACCAACACGAAGCAATACGCTGGACCCGAATCCCCCGCCAACCCCTACCGGGAAACAACGGCGACTTATGATGGATACGGTCGCCTTCAAACCAAACATATACCCCAGGAGTCTGCAGGCTCAGGCACGACCTGGACCTACAATGCTGACAGTACGGTGAGCACGATAACCGACGCACGAGGTGCAGTTTCCAGCTTTGGTTACGTCGGCACAAATCGCGGACTGGTAAAAACAATCACGCACATCCTAGCAGGTAAACCAACTGTCAATATAACGTTCAGTTATGATGCGGCGGGCAATCGCACTGCGATGACTGACCAAACAGGCAGCTCTAACTATTACTATGACGAACTCTCTCGATTAACGTCAGAAAGCCGAACTCTGGCCGGTACGCCATACACGCTCAGTTATCAATACAATCTGGGTGGTCAGCTGAAAAAAATGACCTATCCGGGAAACATGTCTATTAACTACAGCTATGATAATGCTGGCCGATTAACCGGCGTCACTGGATCCGGCACTCTCTATCAGGGCGTAAGCCAATATGCCTCCGGATTTTCCTATCGTGCATGGGGCGCAAGGAAGACGATGACGGATGGCGCCAATCGAACCAGCACCACTACCTATGACGCGCGTTTGCGTCCGCTGACCTATCAGATTGACGGCGGAGTTGTAAATCAGAGCTATGAATACTACAACGATGGCAGTATGCGATTGGTGCACAACGCGAGCGACAGCAACTTCGATCGCCTCTACGAATACGATCAGGCGGGTAGGCTCGTTTTCGCGACTACGGGAGGCGCGGCGCGCGGAGATTTAGGCTCGATTCCGTACCACGAGACTTTTGGTTATAACGCATGGGGTGATACTACTTCACGCTTCACGGAGACCTGGTCACAAAATGATTTCGGTGACGCAGGGAGCTTCACTAATGGTAGACGCGATGGTTGGGGATATGAAGCCGACGGACAAATCAAGACGATTGATACTCGGACTTATGATTATGATGCCGTCGGCAACAGGACGGCGATGACAGGACAGCTCTGGTCAGGTTCAAACTATTTCCCTACGAGTACGACCAACGCTTACGACGGCGACGGACGAAGAGTGCAAGAAGTATTGAGTTGGCCCTCGCCGTTTACGACAAGATATTTGCGCTCGAGCGTATTGGGCGGTGAGATTGCTCAGGAGATAAACAGTGGCGGACAGACGATCAGTTACGTCTACCTGCCCGACGGTACGCAGCTCAGTACATTGATTGGGTTTCCGAAGTGGCGGCATGAGACGCCTGCCCGAACAGGGTTGTATGAAAATTATCAAAGCGGTTTTGTAAATCGAGTTGAATTCGATCCGGTTGGAGCAAATGTTGGTTTAACTGCGCCGCCACCTCCCGACACTAATGGAGGTGATGGCGATATTGGTGGCAGTCATAACGGGGGGTCAGCCGACTCACGGTTCTCAGACATGGCGAATCCGGCCGCTGGTTGTTATAACGTCGGTGGAGTAGAGCTGCCGTGCACCTGGAGTCTCTTCGATGTGTTTGACATGTTCGTGTGGACTCCCGCGAGAAATGCTGCAGCTTCTGCTCCGCCGGACTCGCCAGGAAAACATGTGCCTCCGAAGCGAGTCGTTCCAATCAATATCCCGAATCCATTTGACCAGTATGTCGATGACCCAGTCGAACGAGTCGATACAACCTATACTCCTGGCTACTGGAAACCCGCTCCCGCTCCATTCTTGAATATCACCATCGGACAAAGCTCCGCTGCCGCAAATCAACAGAATCCGGGTCGACTGAGCGAAGCTGAACACGATATTCTGGCCAATGACCTAAACCAACATTTGTCATTTCGGAAAGATTGCACTGATTTCGTTAAAGCATTACTGAGAACAGTGGCGATAAACACCCAGAGACCCGCTTACGATGATGTAATGGATGTGTTTGATATGGTGCGCAAACAGCGCGGAGTTGTGGTGGATACAGAAGTGGGTAGGAGAAGTCACAGCGCGGAAGCACACGGAGCAATTTCAGGTAATAGTGCCACGCTCAGAGTGGCCTCGATATCATTCGCCGAAGGAGAAGTGATGAGCGCAGCACGGGGGGATATCGTATTAGCAGAAACGTTACATTTCGCCGCTAAGCAAGGAGTGTTTTTGGATTCTGAGTTGGCGTGGGCTGGGTACCAGGTTGCTTGGGCCCAAGGTTATAGCGTAGCGCCACCACCGGCGACTAATGACAGAGAGAAAAATAGCAATTACTTCCACAACACGCTTCAGTTCGCAGCTTGTAATCCATATCAAAAAAAGAAGTGATCGGAGGTTACGGCTATGAAACAAGTCCTGTTTTCGGTTGTTCTTATCATATTGTTGTCCGGGTCTGGTCAGGCACAAGGCTGGCGAGGCATCGTTCCACTGCGAAGCAACTGTGAGTCCGTGAAGGGGCTTTTGAAAGTGGACCAGTGCACACCCGGCACTTATGTGATCGGTGAAGATAATTTATCGATTTCTTTTTCCGATGGCAGTTGCGAGACGGGCTGGAAGGTATCACCAGGTACAGTCTTATCCTTCTATGTTCACACGAGGAGAAAACTAAGGTTTAGTAGTCAGTATCCTGATTCGAGCAAATTCGTAAAGGTCCCCAACTCGCTGTCGCACGACGTCGTCTACTATGAAAACCAAGAAGATGGCGTGACAGTAGCTGTATTGAAGGACGGGACCATAGCTCATACTTTTTATGGGCCTTCATCAAAAGATCTAGCGCTAAAATGCGATAACGGAATAAGTCAGGGAGTTCCCTTACCGAAGGGGGCAATGAAATTTGACCAGTTTGGGTTCTTAGAGAAAAGTGAAGAGGAACGTCGCCTGAGTAACTTCGCAACCCTATTGAATGGCTGGAGCGAAGCGACTGGCTATATCGTCGGCTACACAGGTAAAGGAGGAGGAGGTGAGGATGGTTTGAGTCGCGCCTATAGAGTAAAGGATTTTGTAAGTAATTCTGGTGTGAGCCAACATCGGCTCATAGTTTTGATTGGCGCACCTAGAGAAGAGTCGAGTATTGAGTTGTGGTGGATAAACTTTCCAAGGCCTCCGCGGTAATTTCGAGATTCAGCCGCTGAATTATTGGAATGGTCGAGACACTCGTACACGAAAACAAAAACAAATCGTTGTGCTCACATACTTTCCGGGGTCTTAAAGCTAAAGCGCTTAGATGTCCCTCTACTCACAAGCGCATTATGTAAGACCAACACCCACTCTTTCGCCGCCCGGCCCTCGCTTGACGCACCGCACGCCGCATGCTAGGTTGCGGGTTCACCTGTTAGTCGTAATTAAAACAACGCAAAGCGCTCCATAATGATGGCGCGCGTGGTGACTAAAGTGACCGCAACCGCTTCACAATTGAAACAGACTCCGCTTAACGCCATCCACCGGCAGATGGGTGGGCGTATGGTTGATTTCGGCGGCTGGGACATGCCCGTCCAGTATCCCGCCGGAACTATCGAAGAACACTTGCGCACGCGCACACACGCCGGCCTCTTCGATGTTTCCCATATGGGCGAGATCGAGGTCAAAGGCCCCGACGCAATCAAGTTTGTCAACCGCATAACTTCAAACGACGTCACGAAACTCGTCGACGGACAAGCGCAGTACTCAGCGCTAACCACTCCACAAGGCACCGTCATCGACGATCTACTTGTCTATCGTTTGTCGTCCGTTCACCTGCTGCTCGTCGTCAATGCGAGCACCACTGAAAAAGACTGGGAATGGATCCTGTCACAACAGGCAGGTGAGTATGTGGCATTGGAAAACGTAAGCGGTGACTATTGCCAAATTGCGCTCCAGGGCCCGGACGCCCAAGCGATTCTCCAAAAGCTGACTGACTTGCCGCTCGGTGATATCAAGTATTACCACTTCACGCACGGTAGCGTTGACGGCGTCACGGGAATCGTTTCCCGCACCGGGTACACCGGCGAAGATGGTTTTGAAATCTACGCGCCCGCAGATCGCGCAGAAAAACTCTGGAACAAGATTCTCGACGCAGGACAAACAGAATCACCAACCGGCGTGTTGCCTTGTGGACTCGCCGCCCGCAACACTCTCCGACTCGAAGCCGGAATGGCCCTCTACGGCAACGACATCGACGAGACCACCACATTGCTTGAGGCGAACCTCGGTTGGATATGCAAGTTGGATAAAGGTGACTTCAATGGCCGCGAGGCACTGGCAAGTCAGAAAGCGGAAGGCGTGAAGCGCAAACTCATAGGCTTCGAAGTAACAGACCGCGGCATCGCTCGCGATCACCAGGAAGTCGTCATCGAGGGCAACCGAGTGGGCCATGTAACATCAGGCAGTCCGGCGCCGTTTCTTAAGAAGAATATCGGACTTGCCTACGTGCCCGTCGAGTATGCGAGCGTGGGCCAGGCGATACAGGTTGATGTGCGAGGACGCCTGGTAGGGGCGCAAGTCGTTAAGACGCCGTTTTACAAGAGACAAAAGTAGACAGGATTTACAAGACTGACAAGATAGATGGAGGATCCATGGCGAACGTTCCGGAAGACCTGCACTACAGCAAAGATCATGAATGGGTGAGAGTAGACGGTGATCAGGCCATCATCGGCATCACTGATTACGCACAAAACTCATTGGGTGACGTAGTGTACGTCGAGTTGCCGAAGGCGGGAGATGAGTTTGCAGCAAATGAGCCGTTTGGCTCGGTCGAGTCAGTGAAGGCAGTCTCCGAAGTCTTCACTCCCATTGCCGGCGCTGTGGTTCAGATCAATGAATCGCTGGCTGACGAACCTGAAAGCGTAAACTCGGATCCCTACGGCCAGGGCTGGATGATCCGGCTGAAGATGTCTAACCCAGGCGAAGTCGATAGCCTCCTGACCGCCGCGGAGTACGAAGATTTTACGAAAGCTGAGAGCGAATAATCTTGCGCTACATTCCTAACTCGCCGGAAGAGCGCAGCGAAATGCTTGAAGCAATGGGGCTCGGATCGGCCGAAGCACTGTTCGATTCCATTCCCGAAGATGTGCGTTTAAAGCGACCGCTCAACACGCCCGCGGCGCTTTCAGAAATCGAGCTACTCGACCGCTTCGAACAGATGGGCGCGCGCAACGCCGGCGCTGGTCGTATCAGTTTCATGGGCGGCGGCGCGTACTCTCATTACATTCCGACGATCGTCGATCACATTCTTTCGCGCTCCGAGTTTTTCACTGCCTACACGCCTTACCAGCCCGAGATTTCACAAGGCACACTGCAAGTCATCTTCGAGTTTCAAACACTCGTGTGCCAGTTGACGGGCATGGAAGTAGCGAACGCTTCGATGTACGACGGCTCAACGGCACTCGCAGAGGCTGTGTTGATGGCTGAGCGTGTGACAAAACGATCGAAAGCTGTGGCTTCGACTGCCACGCACCCGCAGTACCTGGAAGTAATCAACACATACGTGCAACACGCAGGTATTCATCTCGAGCTGGTTCCGTTTGATGAAAAGACAGGCCAGTCGTGGCAGGCGTTGGCTGGCGCGATCGACAATGAAACCGCGGCGCTGGTGGTCCAGTCACCGAATTTCTTTGGCTGTGTCGAGGATCTATCGGCGCTCGCCGATGCCGCGCACGCTAAGGGCGCGTTGCTGATTGTCGCGATCACGGAAGCGATGTCACTCGGGCTTTTGAAATCGCCGGGCGCGTGTGGCGCTGACATCGTCGTCGCTGAAGGACAGTCGTTTGGCGTGCCGCTTTCTTTTGGTGGTCCATACGTCGGTTTGTTTGCGACCCGCGAAAAATATGCGCGGCAGATTCCCGGGCGGCTCGTGGGTGAAGCGTACGACAAGAAAGGACGTCGTGGTTTCGTGCTCACGCTTGCCACGCGCGAGCAGCACATTCGACGTGAAAAGGCGACGTCAAACATCTGCACGAATGAAGGACTGATCGCACTCGCGGCAACTGTTTATTTAGAGACGATGGGCCGCCGCGGTGTGCAGGAAGCTGCACACCAGTGCGCGCAGAAAGCGGCGTACGCAGCGCGCGCGATCGCGAAGCTGGATGGCTACTCGCTTCCCTTCACTGGTCCGTACTTCAACGAGTTCGTTGTGCGTGGGCCAGGTAGAGCAGTGGAACTGCTCGCACGTCTCGGCAAGGAAAAAGGGATCGACGGCGGGATCGCACTGTCAAGGTTTATGCCGGACCGGCCGAATGATTTTCTGGTCTGTGTTACCGAGACAAATAGTCGCGAGCAGATCGATCAACTGATTCACGCATTGGGAAGTTTATAGGACATATAGGACCTATATGACCTATTCGTTTTTATGACGATTACTAAAGTCACCACTCATATCAGTCCGAACGAGCAGCTCATCTTCGAGCGATCGCAAACAGGTCGCATCGGATATCGCCTGCCGGCGCTCGACGTCGATGAAGTCGAGCTGAGCATTCCGAACGAGTTTCGTCGTGACGACGATCTCGAAGGCATGCCGGAAGTCAGCGAAGTCGACGTGATACGGCACTTCGTCCGCATGTCCACCTGGAACTACTCGATCGATCTCGGCATGTACCCGCTGGGCTCGTGCACGATGAAGTACAACTCGCGACTCAACGAAAAGGTCGCGCGGATCGCGGGATTCGCAAACCTTCACCCGTTGACTGAAGAACACGACGCTCAAGGCGCGCTACAGGTAATCTACGAACTACAGCAACATCTCGCCGAGATCACAGGTCTACCCGGTATCTCGCTGCAACCGGCCGCAGGCGCGCACGGTGAGATGACCGGAATCATGATCATCAGGGCGTTTCTCGACGCCCGCGACGGCGCCGCCGCGTCACATCGACGCACGATGCTGATCCCTGATTCAGCTCACGGAACGAATCCGGCGTCAGCGCATCTATCCGGTTTTTCCGTCAAAACGATTCGCTCGACTGCCGAAGGTCTTACCGACCTCGATCACCTGCGCGAGCTGTGCGCGCACGGCGAGGTCGCCGGACTGATGTTGACGAATCCAAACACGCTCGGTCTCTTCGAACGCAACATCAAGCAGATCTGCGAGATCGTTCACGAAGCAGGTGGCCTTGTTTATATGGATGGCGCGAATATGAACGCGCTCGTCGGCATCGCGCGTCCCGGCGACATGGGCGTCGACGTCATTCACCTAAACCTGCACAAGACATTTTCAACTCCGCATGGCGGCGGGGGACCGGGTTCTGGTCCATGTTGCTGTACGAAAGAGCTCGAACCGTACCTGCCGGTGCCGCGGATCGTGAAGTCTTCCGATTCGACGTACGGGCTCGACTACGATCAACCGAAATCGATCGGTCGCGTAAAGGCGTTCTTCGGCAACTACGGCATGATGCTGCGCGCACTGTCGTACACGCTCACACACGGCAACGATGGTTTACGTGAAGCGACGGAAGCGGCTGTGCTCAATGCGCGTTATGTCGCTGCGGGATTGATTGAGGATTACGACAAACCGTTTGCGGGCGCGCCGATGCACGAGGTGGTTTTCACTGATAAAAAGCAGACGCGTAAAGGTGTGCACACGCTCGATATTGCGAAGCGTTTGATCGACTACGGATTTCATCCGATGACGATCTACTTTCCGTTGATCGTGCAAGGCGCGATGCTGATCGAGCCGACCGAGTCAGTAGGCCGGCAGGAACTGGATCAATTTATTGCAGCGATGAAATCGATCGCGGTTGAGGCTGTGGAAAACCCCGAACTGGTTTTGAATGCACCGCACGATACGCGTGTTGGTCGACTCGATGAGGCCGCTGCCGCGCGTAAACCGATACTGCGCTGGAAAGAAAAGTAGACAGGATTTACAAGATGTTTCAGGATTGACATGTAAATCCTGTTCAAATCTTGTAAATCTTGTCTAAGCTTTTTTCGTGACGTGCATTAGCTCCAGACGTTCCACAGGTCGGCCATTCACAATGTGCTCTTCGACAATCTCCGGCACATCCATCGCTCGCACTTGCGCGTACCAAACACCATCCGGATAGACCATCACTGCCGCGCCCACCGCACAAAACCCAACTGACCCACACTCCGTCAACACCACTGTCCCATTCGGACTACAACCCTTCGACACTTTCCCATACTGTAGCCCGCGCGCTTTCAATTCGCGCTCAAACGCATCCTTAACTTCAGCACTGTCATTCGCCGAACACGACTTCCCCGTACACACAAACACGTGACACCGGATCTCCGCCGCCGCAATCGGCGCGAGCTCAACTAATCGATCGCAATCTGCAATAAATTCCACGTCGCTCATGCTAGCACTTTTGTACTTTTTGCGCTTCTTGTAGAATGAAACCGTCGAGCGCGCGACTCGACTTGGTTCGGACGTTTGGGTTTGTAACTGTTTATGTCAACCGGCCTGGTTATCCACATCTCCTCGGGCGAAGACCGGCACACCGAAATCCTTTCCGACGACAACATTCGCATTGGCGCCTGCGAGACTTGTGATCTGCGGCTCCGCTCTTCCAGCCTGCCGAAAACTGCCGCAAACGCCGTATTGCTTGAATTGAGCCGGACGAACGGGGCGTATCGTGTGACCGGTTTCGAGCCGACTGTTTCGCTCACGCAGAATGGCGAGGGCGTGAATCAGGGGAACGAGATCCGCGATGGTGACGAGTTTCGCATCGCCGGCTCAGACATCGTGTTGCACTTTTTCCCTGTTCGCGATCTTCCGGCTGTCGTCCCGCAGGCGCCACGCGGAACGCACGTCGCGCCGTTTATCGAAGCTGCCGCGATTGAATCAGCCGCAACTGCGCGACGCGACGACGCCAAGGTTTTCCTCCGCGAGTTCACCCGTGAGCTGGTGCGCGAAATCAATCCGAGCACCAAGCTCGTCGCCCTCGCTATCGCCGGTATCCTCGTCGGTGGAATGCTCTACCTCGGATTTGCGATGTACAAAGAGTTACAGCGCAGCCGCCGGCTCATCGCGGAGCAGGGACAGCAGCTCGGCTCGATGCGAGATCAGGTCTCGAAAACCAACCAGCAGATCGTCAATATCGACGAATCAAACAAACAGATTCAGTACAGTCTTTCGCTCGCCGTAAAGCTGCGTGCAGAGTATGGCAGCGGTGTTTGTTTGATCGCGGGTTCTTATTACTACGTCGAGGCGGGAACGGGCCGGCCGCTACGTTACGCGGAAGCGCAGTTGAACGACAGCGGCGCCGCTGTTCAAAGCGGCGGGCAGGAGGCATTGACCCCTGAAGGCAACGCGGCGATTGCGGAGTATGAGTTTGTCGGCAGCGGATTTCACGTCGGACAAGGTTACGTGCTCACCAATCGTCACATCGCTCAACCATGGATCGCAGACGATCGCGCGCAAAGCATCACCGTCGGTCTTAATGCGCAGCCGCGTCTCAGAAAACTGATCGCTTACTTTCCAAACATTCCGCAGGCGATACCACTCAAGTTCAAAGGCTCCGCAAACCGAGACGATCTCGCAGTGTGTAGTTTAGATATTCCCGAAGTTCCGGAAACGATCCCGATCCTTCCACTGGAAGCGGATTCTGATGCGGTTGCTGTGGGAAAATCTGTCGTGATGATGGGATATCCTTCTGGTCCCGATCGACTCCTCGCGTTGTTGGACGATGCTGAGTCGAGAGGAATTCAGCAACGTTACGGCACGCCAATGGCCCAGCTTGCATACCTCGCCGAGACAAAACGCATCCAACCGCTCACGACGCAGGGCAGCATTACGGATCTCGACGTACGGAGAATCGTTTACGACGCACGAACTGCCGAGGGCGGATCGGGCGCGCCACTGTTTGGACCTTCCGGTCGTGTGATAGGAGTTAACTTTGCGGTCTTCACTGAGAACCAGGCATCGAATTTTGCTGTTCCCATTCGCTTCGGAATTCCTCTGCTCGTGCGCAGCGGTTGGGAAGCGCCTGCAAAAGAGAGCAAGGATGGCGAAACTGCCACACAAACAGCTCACCCTGAAAAATCCGGATCGAGGTGATCCATACGCTGGTATTTTTACCAGTTACCCGTTAACACTCGCTCAACGAAAATCATCTTACCAGTGAAATTTGCGTGAATGCTGGCTTGTTACAATGCACAACGTGTCACATGCGAAGCACAAAATTGGTCCACGCGGGGTTAACCTAATGTATATTTAGTAATCGTGCTCGTGTGGGCATGAGTTTTGCAGTTTGAAAATCGACCAAGAGTTTTATCAACGATCTGTTCAGAGTTGTTAGCTTTAAGTGCAATATAAACTCCCCATCTGCCAGAATTTTGAGTACTGACCAGGATGACGACCCAACGTAGGCACTGGCACCTGAGGGCGAGCTTTTTATTTGCTTTACTGCTCGTTGTCTCACCGCTAATCCCCACAATCAGCAGGGCCCAAGGCCCAAATCTCCGCGACACTGAGGAAAATGATCCGGCGACGGTGCTTTCTCAGATCATGCGGCTCGAGCGCGTAGAAGTTTCGGGCGGCGCGGAGCTGATCACTGTCTTCGCAAGACTCTCCGGCCTTGATCCTACGGAAGCGTCTACTGAGAAAGACAGCTTTGTACCCCTCGTGTCTATTCTGCGCGACACGCTCGGCGACGATACGCCCGAAAACAATCGCCTGCGCTATGTTTGGCCGCTGACATACACGCGCCCGACAACCAAGCAGCGTCTCGCCGCAGCGATTCCGTTTTTCTACACGCGGGTCGGCAATAAGGAGAAGCTGACGAAGACACCACCGCCCGCGCTCGATCTCGCTTCGCCTGAGAGCGAGGTGTGGGACAAGATCTTTTGGACCGCGCTGCAAGGTATTCTGCTCGATCCGTACGGTACACCGATCAAGGCGTCGACCAGTTCTTACCGCCGCAACACGAGCGACTATCGCCGGTCACACATCATTCGTGCGCTGTCAGTGCTGGCGCTGTACCAGGCCGTGAAAGGTGAATCAGCTTTCACGCCTACTGAAATGTCGACGATCCAGGCGCGACTGTTTCTAAGCGAAAAGACATTCGGCGGTCTTGTCGACGATTCGAATCTGCAGAGTTATTACGTTAAGAAGACTACGCAGACGCGCGACGAACGCGGGCACAACTGGGAACTGCTGCGTCAGAAAGCAGAAGCGGAATCGCTCTACTTCGAACCGTTAACGATGCCCGATGGCAGTGCAACGCACGCGTTGCTCTGGGTTGCGAAACGCGATCTTCTCAGCAAACAGGGCGCGCGTTACAGCGGTCGCTTTCTAAACATCGCGAATCCGTGGACGGATAAGCGACTGCTGAATTGGAAGGGCTACGTCGAGACTCGCTACTTCGATTCCGAGAATCACCCGGTCGACAGTCAAACGCCCGGCGCCGAAGCCGTCGAGATGATTCCGCTCGGTCTTTACGGTCTCGACAATCCGAAGATTCCGATGCTGCTCGTCGACTTTCGCGACAGTTACAATCCGAAGAAGCGCGAGATGTCGCGTCGCGTGTTGAACGACGTCACGCGCAACGTGCTGTCGCTGTCGAAGTTTGGGAACCTGCCGTTCTTCCTCGGCCGCACCGTATTCGACTTTGTCACCGGTCGTCGCGGCATGGACATCAACCAGCCTTCGCGTCTGGCCACGTATTCGCAGTTGAAACTCCTGCTCGCGCTGAACACGTCGATGGAGCCTGAGCTTCGTTCTCAAGTCAGCGATGAACTCGAAAAAATTTCACTCAATCCGTTTGAGAACGATCTAAGCGCTGAAGCGAAGATCGCGACGCAGCAATACGACGCGCTGCTCGCTTATGCAAAGAATCCGAACGGTCTGGCTGAGAAGATCGAACGCGATCGCCGGGCGGAAATGTTGCCGCTCGAGCATGGCGACAAAGCGCAGCTCGCCTTCCGCGTGCTGAACGTTTTGAGCTTTGGCAAGTATGTTCACCGCGAAGAGCTCACGGACGACATGGAGGATCGACTCGATATCGCGCGTCGTATTCACTATCACACAAACTTCCTTCAGCAGGTCGCGAAGTCGACTGCCGAGGTCGACATCACGTGGAACCTCGAAGACGTAAAACGCTCGTTGCACTTCATCGCCGAGCACGGTTCCGAAGCGGGCTCAAATACCGCGGCAGTAACCGCTAAGATTTTTGCGCGCACGAAAGATATTGAGACTCGGCGCGCGTGTCTTGATAGTTTGTCGCGTATTCACAATCCGAAGGCGAAGAACGAGCTGCTGCGAATCTCACAGAACAATGACGTCGATAAGATGCTGCGAGATCTTGCGAGTGAGTATCTACGCAGCGGCCCCAGAGTCCAACCGATTGCCGCAACCGTCAGCGGCGCGCCAGCCATAGTAGGTCAGCCCTGAAATCATGAAAGTTGTCGCAATTGTAGGGACGGCCCTCCGTGGCCGCCCCAGTATGGAAACACAATGTGGCAAACCTGGGGCGGCCACGGAGGGGCACCCCTACAGGTGGCTATTTACGCTCCTACTACTTCTTCTATTCTCCTTCCCCGCGTTCGCACAAACGAAGCGCCTCGTCGTAATTAAATGCGACGGGCTTCCGTACGACGTTGTCGATCGCTACGTCAAGCAACGCGATCCGCAGTCTGGCAAGAGCGTTCTTCCCTGGATCGATCACATCTTTTACCAGCGCGGCGCACGGCTCTCGAATTTTTACGTGCGCGGGATGAGTCTCTCGGCGCCTTCGTGGTCACTGCTCGAGACCGGCCAGCACCTACAGATCAAAGGCAACGTTGAATTCGATCGCTTCACGCTACACACCTACGACTATCTGAACTTCTTCCCGCTCTATCTTGCGGGCGCCCTCGGTCAACGTATCGACATGCGCGCCGTCGAAGTGCTTGATTCGCTCGGATTGCCGATGATCTCAGACGCTTACCCACACAACGGGCGTTACATCACGTATTCGATCTTTCTGCGCAACCCGCGCTATTCGACACTACAGGCGAGTCTGCAAAAGAAGTTCATGAAGTCGCCGAAAGAGTTGTTTGACGAGTGGACGATGGGTTTCGAGATGCGAAGCGCAATCACGGATCAACTGGTCCACGAAGTAATCACAAACCTGAACGATCCGAAGATTCAGTACCTCGATCTGATGATGGAGGACTTCGATCACGTCGCGCATCACAACAACGACGAGCAGTCACACCTTTTCGTGCTCAAACGTATGGACGCTGTCATCGGGCAAGTATGGACGGCGATTCAGAAGAGCGCGCTGGCCGACCAGACTGCGATGGTTTTGATTTCCGATCACGGCATAAACACTGACGAGAAGGTTTACAGCCAGGGCTACAACCTCGTGAAACTACTCGGCAGCAAAGCCGGCGGTGGACATCACGTCGTCACCAAACGTCGCCTGATGCTCGACTACGCGATCAAAGGCGTGAACCCACTTGTTCCAATGATCACTACGACAACGCCTGACACCTATTACTTGAAAGGTGAGAGCACAACTTATCCGACCGCGATGCTCGACTTCGACGGCAACGAGCGCGCGTCCCTGCATCTCCGCGACAGCGACGTCAACATGCTGCACATCCTCTTGCAGCAACTACAGCGCGGCGGTCTCAGTGTCGAAGCACGGCGGGCGGCAACGCACGAGTTCTTCGTCCGTCTCGATCGACGGCGCGCTGGCTGGGAAAAAGATCTCAAGCAACTACAGACTGAACTCGGCGCACTCGATCGTGCGATCGTCGAACAACGCAAACTCTGGGAAGCGCAACCGAAGAAGTTCACGAAAGAACAGCAGGACGACGGTCTCGACGATGCGGCAAAACGGATCTACGTGCAGCTCGACCGTTGGCAAATGGAGCGCAAGGAATACGGCGAATACGCGCTCGCCTTGCAAAACCTTCTGGCGATCTCGTCGGAAGCTTTCGATGCTTCGAAAGTAAAAATCGCAGATGTGATTCCGAAGATGTCGATGGGCGACCGAAATACGATCTACGAGCTACAGAATTACGTTGCCGGTCTCGGTCCGAATGGCATTGTCGTGAACGCTGACGGATCTCTCAACTTCGAGCAGAGTTTTGTGCGCGTTGATTACTTCTCGTTGCTTCACGACATCGCGATAAGAAATAACGTTCAACGCGGCGTTTCAAACCGGCCGATCGACCTGATCGCCACCAGGATCTCGCGTGAACTAGTGCTTCCGTTAATCAAGGAACGCGACATTGATGAAGACGTGATCTGGGTCAACACGGGCGCGAATCGCCAGGCGCTGCTGGTCTCGCGTCGGAATGCGAACGGCGAGATGTATCTTCGTTATTTGCCGATCAGCGGATTGACGCAGGATGCCACCGGGCGTTTGCAGTTCAAGCAGATCAGTTGGCAAGCCGGTTTACCGCTGCAGATCTTTGAAGATCCGAATTTGAATGTTCCGGTCCCTGATCGAACAGCGTGGCTCAGTGAATGGCACACCGACTCCGAATGGCTCGCAGCACTGCACAAAACGCACTACTCCAACGGCCTCGTCGGTCTTCACGAAGAGCTTGCGCGACACGATATCGAGAGCCTTTCAACTGACGATTCAAAGCTGAGCCCAGAAGAGCGATTGATGAAGGAGTACGCGCGACGCAAACGCGAGCTCGTCGAGCCTGACATGCTGATCGTGGCCCAGGATCACTGGAATTTCGACGTTCGCGGTTTCAATCCCGGGGGCAATCACGGCTCATTCTTCCGCGTCTCAACGCACTCTACCTTCATGATCGCCGGTGGATCGAAGACGGGCATTCCGCAGGCTTTAGATATCGAGGCGCCATACGATAGTCTCAGCTATGTACCGACCCTGCTGGCGTTAACGGGCAATTTACGCGATGATAACAACCCCGTGCCAGAACTCTGGGAGAAGGGATTCAGAAAGTTCCCGGGACACGTTGTTAAGGAGCTGTTGCCTGTTCGGCTGGACAGAAGTAAAGCAACAGCCAATGGAGTGCCTGAGTAAGATGCTTCTCTGTGCAACCTCTGTGTTCTCTGTGGCTCCGTGGTTATTTTGACCACAGAGGCACAGAGAACACAGAGGTTGCACAGAGAAGAGTTTAGCGAGTGAGTACAGCGCCTTGATTGAGTCGAGAGAAGACTTCGCAGACAACTGGGACGCCGGTACGACAGAAGAACTCTCCGAAGAGCCGGAAACCACTACCAGCAACACACGCCGTTATCTAGTTTGGCTTCAGACACTCGCGTTCATTCTCGGCCTCGGCCTGCTCGTCTACGTAATCAATCGCGTCGGAGTGCAACCACTCTTTGACGCACTGCTGCGCATCGGCTTCGGATTCTTCGTGGTCCTTGGTCTGAGTGGACTGCGTCACGTTTTGCGCACGATCTCGATGCGCGCCGCCGTGCCACCCGAACACAGGCGTATATCATTTCGTCACGCTTTCGCGGCGCGACTCGGTGGCGAAGCGATCAGTTTTCTAACTTTTACTGGTCCACTGCTAGGTGAGGCGACTAAGGTTGCATTGCTCAGAAAACGTGTGCCGCTGACTTACGGCGTGCCCGCGCTCGTGGTCGATAATCTGATCTACAACCTGTCTGTCGTTTTTTTCGTGTTGAGCGGCGCGGTTGTGATGCTTCTGAGATACCCGCTGCCGCCGGGAGTTTATTTGGTCCTGCTGGTAATCGCGGCCGTTGCAGCGTCAGGAATTTTAGTCGCAGCGATCGCAGCGAAGCGTCGCGTGATGCTGCTCACGTGGATCATCGATCACATTGGCGAGCTGCGGCTTAGTCCCAAAGTCATACTCAAGAAACGTCATCACATCTATCATCTCGAGTCGAAAGTCTACGACTTCTACAAACATCATCCCGGCGCGTTTTTCTTAATGATCCTGTGCAATTTACTGGCGCATGCGGCCAGTGTGATTGAAGTCTTTGTGACTTTGAAGATGCTGGGCTTTCAACCGCAGGTGGCGCAGGCTTACATCATCGAATCGCTCACAAAGGTGATCAACTTCGCTTTTGCATTTGTTCCCGGAACGATCGGCGTCTACGAAGGCGGCACTGAAGTGATTCTTCAGAAAGGACTCGGCTTCACGCCCGCAGCCGGTCTCGCGCTCGCTCTCGTTCGCAAAGCCGCGATCGTTGTCTGGACGTCAATCGGCCTCCTCGTTCTTACCTGGCGCACGCTTCCCAACGCGTGGCGTCGCATTTTGGATCGTAGCCCGCGTTTACAACGTCTTATGGATAGCCTCGTACTTTCAAACATCGCGCATCGACCTGCTCGCACGGCTGTCAGCATCCTCGGCACCGGTGTCGGAGTGTTGCTCATCGTCTTCACTGTCGGTCTCGCTCATGGCGTTTTGCATGAACGTGGTCGACGCGAATCAAACATCGGCGCCGAGCTAATGATTCGCGCCTCGGGCACGATCGGTCTGGGCGGTTCTCAATTTAAATTGCCGGCGTCACACGCGGCGGAACTCGCGACGATTCCCGGTGTTCGCGCGGCGACAGCGATCGGGCAAACGTTCGATAAGAGCGACACCGGTTTCGGGCAACGGCTGATCGATGGAATTGAATACGACCAGTATGCAGCCATCGCGCGTATCACGATGCGCGAAGGACGGAAACTGGAGTCGGGCGACGAGGCGATCATCGATCCGGAGTGGCAGCGGCAACGCAAAGCGAACGTTGGCGACACGGTTAAGCTTTTCGAGCGGTCTTTCAAGATTGTCGGTGTTTACGAGCCGCCGGGTGGTGGTCGCATCAAGATTCCGCTGAAGACGATGCAGGACCAGGAAGGGGCTGACAACAAGGCGTCGGCAATTCTCGTCGCTTGTGCTAATCCGGAGCAGCAGGAGGAAGTCGCCGCGCGCATACTCGAGCGTTTTCCTGAGGATCAGTTGATCTTCACGCGCGACCTTCCCGAGATTTATGCCGCAGGTGTTCCGGCGTTGAATGTGTTCATCAAGGTTGTGGTCGGAGTGGCGGCGGCGATCAGTGTGCTCGTGATTCTGCTCGCGATGTACACGACGGTCACGGAGCGCACGAGACAGATCGGAATACTGAAATCACTCGGTATGTCGAAAACTGCGATTGCGTGGGTGATCGAGCAGGAGGCGATCATCGTCAGTGTCCTTGGCGTCGTAGTTGGTGTTTTGCTGACGATGCTGGCTAAGTTCGCGGTGATGCGAACGACGAGTTTAACGATCGATATCGAGCCGCGCTGGGTATTGATCGCGCTCGCTGTTGGGCTAATAGGCGGCACCATCGGCGCGCTTTATCCGGCCCTGCGCGCCGCCCGGCAAGACGCAGTTGAAGCATTAAGTTATGAATGATAGAAACCTGACTGCGGGGGCAAGCCTGACTTGTTCTCTTTCGAGGCGCTCAAGGTAGGACAAGTCAGAGGAATGAACAAGTCAGGAAGAGGGGCTTGCCCCCGCGGTTGCTTGGACGGAACCAGATCCACTTAGCG
>DATFDT010000100.1:0-31770 GCA_035251975.1 Pyrinomonadaceae bacterium
ACTGGCGCAAAGTTTGGTTTGAACCGGCGTTGCAGGAAGAGTCTTATTTCGGTGTGCAACCTTCTGCGTTCTCTTTGTCTCTGTGGTTGTTTTTCCTAAGCAATCTTCAACCACAGAGGCACAGAGAACGCAGAGGTTGCACAGAGAAGAACATGTGTGACGACTTTTTGGGCAAAGCCCCTGTCTAACCTGTCTAACTGTCTAACTCTTATTTTTCCATAGCACGTACACGGGAATTCCCGTCGCGACGAGCAAATACCCGATTCCCGACGTGGACGGCGCGAGTATCGCCAAATCGATAATGAACAATCCCGCTATCAGGATGTAAATCAACGGTACGAACGGATACCCAACCGTCCGGTACGGCCGCTCGATGTGCGGCGCCTTCCGCCGCATCACGATCACCGCCCCAACCATCAACACATAAAAGACCAGATCGGCTGAGACAATGTATTCGAGCAGTTGCGTGTAAACGTTCCCGAACGTATGCGCGCCCGTCTGTTGATTAACCGTCACCGTCCGCGGCAAGACGAGGAACGACGCCCACAATCCCTGCGCGATCAACGCCACCGCCGGCACGTGAAACTCATTCACCTTATCGACGCGTTTGAAGAACAAACCATCACGCGCCATCGCGTAGTAAACACGCGCACCTGCGAGTATCAGCCCGTTGTTACAACCAAACGTCGAGATCATGATCGCAAGCGCCATGATCACCGTCCCGCGTGGTCCAAGCACCGCCTGCATCACCGCCGTCGCGACGCGATTCTGCGGCGCATTCTGAATGCCCGCGAGCGGCAGCGTCACCACGTAAGCAAGATTCGCGAGCAGGTAAAACGTCACCACGAGCCCGCACCCAAGCAACAACGCGCGCGGCAAATTCTTTCCCGGATCGCGCACTTCACCCGCAGTGAACGTCACATTGTTCCACGCAGACTGTGCGAAGAGTGGTCCAACCATCGCCCGGCCGAGCATCATCAGCAATGCAAGGATTAGCAAACCTTCGCCCACCGGCTCGAACCACACCTGCGACGCCGAAGGTTTCCATCCATTCTCCCACGGCGCCCACCACGAAGACGTGAACGCAGCGCTTCCGTTATTCCAACCAACGATCAACCCGATCAAAATCAGTCCGAGCAGCGCGGCAGTTTTCGTAAACGTGAAAGTGTTCTGGATGATCTTCCCGGTTTGCAGCCCGCGCGTGTTGATAAACGTGAGAAAGAGAATCATCACGACCGCGAGCAATTGCTGGCTCGACAAACTCAGCGCGTAACCATTGAACGACAGTCCACTAATCGTGAACGGCTTTAGCAACACGACCGGCGCAATCAGATATCGATCTCCGGCTATGCGATCGGTGAGTACGCCGGTGAAGTTTGCAAACGCGACAGCGACAGCCGCGATCGTCCCCGTCTGAATGATCAGAAACAAGCCCCAACCAAACAGAAATCCGATCGATGGTCCATAAGCCTCGCGCAGGAAAACGTATTGGCCGCCCGCGCGTGGCCACATTGCCGCCAGCTCGGCGCAACAGAGCGCGCCCGTGATCGTGAGCACGCCCGCGAGCGCCCACGCCATAAGCAACCAGCCGGGCGAGCCGACGAGCCGCGACGATTCAGCGGAGGTGATAAAGATTCCCGATCCAATCATCGAGCCCACGACGATCATCGTCGCGTCGAGCAGGCTCAGACCACGGACGAGTTTTGGGGCGGATTCGGTGGCCATCAGGTCCGACGTATAGTGCCACAGATAGGCGCGGATGAATACGGATTCCTATATATGTTATCTTCCCGTTTCGGAGTTTTCGCCGCCATATGAAAAACGACCTAATCTCTAAAATAACCAACAAACAAGCACACATCGGCGTCATCGGCCTGGGCTACGTCGGCCTGCCGCTGCTCGTCGAGTTTACTTCCAGGGGATTTCACGGCACCGGTTTTGAAGTCGACGAGGCCAAGGCGCAACAGATCAACGCCGGCACTTCTTACATCGGCGACGTGTCGTCGCGCAAAGTGAAGGAAGTGGTTGACGCGAAGCGACTGCGGGCCACCACGGACTTCAGTCACCTGAGCGAGTGCGACGCGATCATCATCTGCGTGCCGACGCCGCTGCGCAAAACCAAAGAGCCGGACGTCTCCTACATCCTCGCCGCCGCCGAACAGATCGCAGCACGTTTGCGTCGTGGCCATCTGATCATTCTTGAATCGACGACTTATCCCGGCACGACAGACGAAGTGTTGTTGCCGATGTTCGAAGCGAAGGGACTGAAGCTCGACGAAGATTTCCTGCTCGCGTTCTCGCCGGAGCGCGTTGACCCGGGCAATCCGCAGTTTCAGACGCACAACATTCCGAAGGTCGTCGGTGGCGTCACTGATGATTCGACCGCCGTTGCGGCGCATCTATATTCGCAGATCGTCAATGACGTGCACGCGGTCAGCTCGGCGCGTGTTGCCGAAGCCGCGAAGCTTCTCGAAAACACGTTTCGGGCAGTCAATATCGGCATGGCAAACGAGATGGCGCGACTGTGTTACGCCCTCAACATCGACACGTGGGAAGTGATCCGCGCAGCAGCGACCAAGCCGTTTGGCTTCATGCCTTTTTATCCCGGCCCGGGCATCGGCGGTCACTGCATCCCGCTCGATCCACACTATCTTTCTTGGAAGGCGCGCCAGCACGGTTTCGATTCGCGCTTCATCGGTCTCGCGGAGGAAGTCAATTCGCGCATGCCCGAGCACGTGGTCCAACTCGTCGCGGACGGACTCAACGATGAGCGTAAAGCGATGAAAGGTTCAAACGTGCTACTGCTCGGCGTCGCGTATAAAAAAGACATCAACGACGTGCGCGAGAGTCCGGCGCTGTCGATCATCGATCGGCTACGTGCTAAGGGAGCGAACGTGCGTTACCACGATCCGTTTGTGTCTGAGCTGCGTTTCGACGACGCGCACACTGATTCGAGCGGAGAACCATTAAACTCCGTGCCGCTGACGAACGATGAGCTGCAATCCGCTGACTGCGTAATCATCGTCACCGATCACAGCGACATCGACTACAAGCGCATCTGCTCCCTCGTGCCGCTCATCGTCGACACACGCAACGCGTTGAACGGCGACGTCCGGCGCGAAAGCAGCGCACGAATCATCCGTCTGTAACTGGATCACAAAAGGCACAAAAAGGATCACAAAAGGCACAAGTAATTTTCTGAGTGGCTGGATAGCAACTTCTTAATAAGGTTTTCTTTTTTGTGTTTTTGGGCCTTTTTGTGGCTAAAAGAAAATGTTGAAAGTCATAAACGTCGTCGGTGCGCGGCCCAACTTCATGAAAGTGGCGCCGATCGTGGCCGCGATGAAAAAGCGTCCCGAAACCTTTCTGCCGCTCGTCGTTCACACCGGACAACATTACGACGCAGCGATGTCCGATTCGTTCTTTCGAGATCTGGATCTGCCGCAGCCGGACACTCATCTCGGCGTCGGCTCCGGCTCACACGCGGCGCAAACGGCTGCGGTGATGGAGCGTTTCGAACCGGTCGTGCTTCGTGAAAAACCTGACTGGGTGCTTGTCGTCGGCGATGTGAACTCGACAATCGCTTGCGCTCTCGTGTGTGTGAAGCTCGGAATAAAAGTGGCGCACGTCGAAGCCGGTCTGCGCAGTCGCGATCGCACGATGCCGGAAGAGATCAATCGCCTGCTGACCGATCAGATCGCCGATTTACTGTTCACACCGTCCCACGACGCTGATGAAAACCTGATAGCAGAAGGTATTCCGAAGGAGCGAATCTGTTTCGTCGGCAACGTAATGATCGACTCGCTGCAACGGAACCTCGCAGTCGCACGCGCGTTGCCGACACACGAACAATTAGGTATCGATGGAGATTACGCTTTACTCACGCTACATCGTCCGTCAAATGTCGATGGGCGTGATTCATTCGAGCGAATACTCGCGGCGCTCGAAGTGATCGCAGCGAAAGTGCCAATCGTATTTCCAGTACACCCGCGCACAAGAAAGACGATCGCCGAGCTGGGATTGAGCGATCGCGTCGACGCGATAAAAGATCTGCGACTGACCGAGCCGCTCGGTTATCTCGACTTTCTCAACCTCTCGAGCCGCGCGCGACTTGTTCTGACAGACTCCGGCGGCATTCAGGAAGAAACGACTGCCCTCGGCATTCCGTGTCTCACGCTGCGCGAGAACACAGAACGCCCGATCACGGTCGAGATGGGAACAAACGTCATCGTCGGCACTGACACCGCGAAGATCATCGCCGTCGCAAACGCCACGCTGAACGGTTCCGCAAAGAAGCCTCTCGAACAGCCGCCACTCTGGGACGGCCACACGTCCGAACGCATTCTCGACGCGCTCGAACAATCCCGCTGATGCCAGTTCTTAACAAAATCAAACGTGCGCTTCGTGGCGAAGTAAAACTCACGACCGCAATGCGTGAGGCCTGGCGGCGCAGTTTCGCTTCACTGGACCAGCGCAAAGACCGCTCCAAAGTTCTGAACTACACGAAAAAGTCCGCCGATCTCTGGCAGCGAATGATCCCTGAGAAATCATTGCGCCACTTTCAGGGAGATCGCGACGTAAAATTCTTTCGCGGGTTTACCGGCCGCGCGGGCGCAGATTTCTATCGCGCGCATTTCCCAACACAGGCGACGGAGTTGATCGCTTCCGCGAACCTTATCGTTGACGAGCATCGCTGGCCCATTCTTGGCTGTGGAGAAAAACATTTCGGTGAAGAGATCGAGTGGGCGCGGGATCCGCTTTCGGGTTACGTGTGGCCGCTCGATTATCACGGCGACATTAACCTGGTCCGCGGCGACGGCTCGGATGTGCGCGTGCTTTGGGAGTTGAACCGTCTCGGCCACTTCGTCACGCTCGCACGTGCTTACTTCATCACAAACGATGAACGTTACACTGCCGAGTTTTTTTCACAGCTGCGAAACTGGGACCAGCAAAATCCTTACGGCCGCGGCGCGAATTGGACGTGCGCAATGGAAGTCGCGCTGCGTGCGATGAATCAAATCGCCGCGTTTCATGTGTTTCGTCACTCTCCGCAATTTGACAACGACTCACTGGAGTTTTTGCTGCGACTCTTTCAGGAGCACGGCAATTACATTTGCGATCACCTGGAGTTCTCGCATATCGCCACGAGCAATCACTACTTGTCCGATGTCGCCGGTTTGGTCTGGTTGGGATATTTTCTGCCTGAGTACCGTGATTCTGAGTATTGGTCCAACTTAGGCTTCGAGGACATGCTTCAGGAAATGGACAAGCAGGTGCTTAGCGACGGCGCCGACTACGAAGCATCGACGGGATATCATCGATTCGTCCTGGAGTTGTTTCTTTATTCGTTTCTGTTTTGTCAGCTTAATGAAGAAGAGATCGAGCCGCAGCACTGGAACAAGCTTCACCAGATGCTGATCTATGTGCGCTCGTATCTCCGTCCTGACGGGTTTGCGCCGTTGATTGGCGACACAGATAGCGGCCTCGTGCTACCGATGCATCCGCGACATGCAAATGATCACGCGTATCTGCTCGCTATCGGTGCGGTCGTTTTTAAGGACCCGGGATTGAAGATTGAAGCTGTGGAGCCGCCGGAAGAGTTGTTCTGGATACTCGGTGAAGAGGGTGTTAGCGCTTTTCAGGAGATGAGCTCGTCAGATCGTTATGCTGTGTCGCGGGCATTTCCCAATGCGGGCACGTACATCATGCGCCACCGCGATCTGTATCTCTGTTTCAACGCGAGCGATGCGGGGATTGATGGACGTGGATCGCACGGGCATAACGATGTGTTGAGTATTGAAGTCTCGGCAGGTGGACGCGCGTTCATCATCGATCCGGGAACGTATGTCTATTCTGCCGATCTCGCGAAGCGGCATGAGTTTCGATCGACCGCGTACCATTCGACAGTGCAGATCGACGGACTCGAACAGAACACGATCAATGTTGATACTCCGTTTGTAATCGGGAACGAAGCGAAGCCGCGTGTGCTGGAGTGGAAGACTAGTGATGATTTTGACAAGGTGGTTGCGGAACACTATGGATATCCGGTGACGCATCGTCGCACCGTGATCTTCGACAAGCGCGAGCGCTGTTGGTTGATCGATGATGAGTTTACAGGTGATGGTGAACACATTTACGAGACGCGGTTTCATTTCGCACCGGGGTTGGATGTGCGTGTGAATGGTTCGAGTGTTGAGGCTAGTGGTTTAGTTGTGGCTTTGTTGGGTTTGGATGTTGAACCAGTGCTGGAGAAGCGGCCAGTGTCGCGTGATTATGGTGAAATGTCTGATGCTGTTAGTGCTTGTTGGAGGATCTCAGGGCGACTAAGCAAGCTCAGTTGGAACGTAAAACCGGAACACGGATAAACGCGGATAATGTGTGGCATCTGTGGAGTTTGGGAATACGGCGCGAGCCAGGGCTCAGTTGAGTCGTCACTACTGGCGCGCATGCGCGATGAGATGACGCATCGTGGACCCGACGACGCCGGCGATCTGATCTTCGACGATCACCGCGGCGGCTTCGGCTTTCGACGTCTCTCGATCATCGATCTTTCGCTTGCCGGCCACCAGCCGATGCACGGCTGCGACAAACGCACGTGGCTCGTATTCAACGGCGAGATCTACAACCACGCACTCATTCGCGCCGATCTCGAACACCGCGGCCACAAGTATCAATCACGCACTGACTCCGAAACGATTCTGCATCTCTACGAAGAGTGCGGCCTCGATTTCATTCACGAGATCGAAGGCGATTACGGCATCGCCATCTGGGACGCAAACAAAGAGCGACTCGTCCTCGTGCGCGATCGCATCGGCGTCAAGCCGCTCTACTTCTATCACAAAGACGGGCGCTTCATCTTCGCATCTGAGATCAAAGCGATCCTGCAACATCCGGCGGTCACGCCCGACATCGACGAGCAGTCGCTCTATCACTATCTGACTTTTCTCACGACGCCCGCGCCCACGACGCTCTTTCGCGACATACACAAACTTCCCGCCGGTCACGTTTTGACGTTGACACGCGACGGCACGCTCAACATCCAGCAATACTGGGACGCGCTTCCTCCAAAACAAAAGATCGCCGGCACTGAAGACGAACAACGTGCCGAGATCCTGCGTTTGCTGCGCGAGTCGATTCGAAAGCGAATGATGTCAGACGTGCCGTTCGGTGTGTTTCTGTCGGGCGGTGTCGATTCGTCTGCGAATGTGGCGCTGATGTCGGAGCAAATGTCGCGTCCGGTGGAGACGTTCACAGTCGGCTTCAGCGATGCTGAGTATCTCAACGAGCTCGAGCCCGCGCGCCGCATCGCGAAACAGTTTGGGACCAACCATCACGAGGTGATCATCTCCGAGAAAGAAATGCAAGAGTTTCTGCCGGGCCTCGTCTTTCACCAGGACGAGCCGATTGCCGATCCGGTTTGCGTGCCGCTTTACTATGTTTCAAAACTCGCGCGCGACTCGGGAACGATTGTGGTCCAGGTTGGTGAAGGCTCGGATGAAATCTTCAGCGGATACGAGAACTACGTGCGTCATCTACGCATTTACGAAAACTTCTGGCGGCATGCCGAGGTGTTGCCGCTTTCGTTGCGACGCGCGATCTCGAATCTTTCGCGGCCGGCGCTCGAAGCCACAGGTCGAAAGCGTGCGGCGATCGAATTGATACGGCGGTTGGGTGCGGATGAGCCGTTGTTCTGGGGTGGCGTGGTGGTTTACGACGAGACGTTCAAGCCGCGCGTGCTGTCGCAGCCGGTGCGCGAGCGTTTGAATGGTCTGTCATCGTTGCATGTAATTGAGAAGTACTTGAAGCACATCGAGCAGGAGCGGCCGAACGCGGATTTTCTCGCGCGCATGACGTATCTCGAATTGAAGTTGCGACTGCCGGAGTTGTTATTGATGCGCGTCGATAAGATCACGATGGCGACGAGTGTCGAGGCGCGTGTGCCGTTTCTCGATCATCATCTGGTTGAGTATGCGCTCGGGCTGCCGCGCGCGTTGAAAGTCGAGGGCACGAGCGGAAAACATATCTTGAAGCGATCGCTCGAGGAGATCCTGCCGCGTGATCTGTTGTACGAGCGCAAGCGCGGGTTTGGTGCGCCCGTGCGTGAGTGGTTCCGTGAGGGATTGGGGGGATGGTTCGACGACCACCTGATCAACTCGTCGATGCGGCGTCGAGATTTGCTGGATTACGGGTTCGTCAGCCGGATGTTGGAAGAGCATCGTGCGAAGACGCGCGATTGGGGATTTCATCTGTGGGCGTTGCTGAATTTGAGCTTATGGTATGAGAGGTGGATCGACAGACGGTGACAGGATTTACAAGAATTTTCAGGATTGACAGGATTGATCTTGTTAATCCTGAAAAATCTTGTAAATCCTGTCAATGACTTATGCCGACCTTCACAGCGCAGATTGGATGGACGTTCGCGACGCGGCTGTTGATGATCTTCAACAGCGTCGTTGCGGGGATCATCGTCGCGTGGTGGCTGGGTGCGGAGGGTGTGGGCCAGCTTGCAGTGATCAATGTAGCCGTCGCGACAGTAGTTCAGATCGGTAGCTTTGGTCTTCCTTCATCAAACACGTATTTCATCGCACAGGACCAGTCGCATTTCCGCAGTGCCGCCATTAACTCATTGATCTTCGCGCTCGGCATTGGTGCCCTGCTCGCTCTCGCACTCATAGCCATCGCCTCCATCAAACCCGAATGGTTTGGCTTCGTGTCTCCTCATCTGATCCGAATCGCAGCCATCTCGATCCCGTTTCAACTAATCACATTGATCGGCCTGAACATCCTGCTCGCTGTCGGAAAAATACGCGAGTTCAACCTGCTCGATCTCGCCGGTCAATCATTTGTACTCATCAACGCGGCCCTCGTCTTATTACTCCTCAAGGGCGGCCTCGAAACGCTCGTCACTTTCAACACGCTAGCCAGCATTCTCGTCGCAAGTGTAATTACGTTTCTGTTGGTGGTATCAGCAAAAAGTCTGACTCAGTCGAAATGGCGCGCCGACGTCGCGCTCCTGCGACGCATGATCGTTTACGGACTGAAATTTCACATTTCGATCCTGGCGGGCGCGATCATCATTCGCGCAGATCTGCTCGTCGTAAATCACTTTCGTGGGGCAGCGGAGGCTGGAGTCTACAGCGTTGCTTCGCAGTTTGCGTTGTTACTGATGTTACTGCCCGGCGTGATCGCGACTCTACTATTCCCGCGCGTAACATCTGAACAGGACGTGCGCGGTGAAACGACGTGCCTCGTGAGTCGCTACACGACGCTGATCATGTTTGCCTGTTGCCTCGCTGCAGTGCCGTTCAGTTTTCTGTTGCCCTTCATTTACGGTCCAGCATTCGCGGATGCGACAAAGCTGCTGCTGATCCTTTTGCCGGGCGTTTACCTGATCGGACTGGAATCGGTCCTGGTCCAGCACTTCAACGCGCTCGGTCTGCCACGTGCGATCCCGGTTTACTGGATCATCACTTTAATACTCAACCTCGTGCTCGTGTTCGCGCTCGTGCCGCGTTACGGCGCACAGGGCGCTGCGATCGCCTCGTCGATTAGTTACGCGATGATCTTCGCGCTCGTCGCGCTTCACTTTCACACCAGCACCGGACGATCGTTTGCCGAGGTGTTTGTGCTCGGGAGCCTGCGCGGATGAGAGTCGTTCTCCTCGCACTCAGCGGCGACCTCGACCGCTGGCGAGACAGACTGCTCGCGCTCTATCCCGACAGCTCCATCGATCTGATCTCACGGGCCGAATTCGAGAAGGGTAGTCACATCGCTCGCCTGAGATCGTTGCGCGCGCTCAGCCCGGACGTGCTCGCGATTGCGACTGAGCGACTGCCCTGGCAACGTGGCCAGAATCTTTTCATGGTCTTCGGCGCACTCGCGGGCGCGCGCGAAGTGCTGATGCTCGACGCGCACGGCGAAACGATCCGCAGGTCGCGCTCAAACGTTTTACTCGGCGCACCGGCAAGACTCAGCCGCGAGACGATCACAGGCGCCAGCGACATCGCACGCTCGCGTCGTGAATTGCAGCAACTTGAAGAAACGACACTGCGATTCGCAGACATGCCGCGCAAGATCACGCCGCGACCGCGCGTGCGAGCTGTTTATCTGCGCTCGACGCCTGGACCAGGCACACAGGCGGGCGGCGCTGCGAGTCACATCAAAGGCGTGATTGAAGGACTCGAAACGCTCGGCGTCGACGTGCAGATCATCAGCAACGATCTCATCGCCGGCATGAACGCCGCGGAAGATCGCTTCACCGTGATCCCGCCGCAACCAGGCGGCGGCACGCGCGCACTTTTCGACATTCACAACAACCTCGTCTTCACGCGTGGCGCAGTACCGTTGATCGAGCAGGCTGATCCTGATTTCATTTATCAACGATACGCGCGGTTTAGCTGGGCCGGTGTGGTCGCTGCGAATCGCACGAGGCGGCCGTTGTTTCTCGAGTACAACGGCTCGGAAGTTTGGGTGGGCCGGCACTGGGATCGCGTCGGGCGGCTCGAATTGCTGGAGCGATACGAGCGATTGAACCTTGACGCTGCGGCGCGTATTTTTGTCGTCTCTGATGTTGAGCGCCGCAACCTCGAGGCGCGCGGAGTTGCAGCGGAGAAGATTGTTGTTAACCCGAATGGGGTTGATGTTCAGCGGTTTCGGCCGGGTGTTGGTGGCGCGGACGCGCGACGCGAGCTCGGCATTCGAGATGATGAGGTGGTTGCGGGTTTTGTCGGGACGTTTGGACCGTGGCATGGTGTTGAGAAGCTTGCGGATGCGATCAAGTTGATAAATGTGAGTAGGTTTTTGTTGGTAGGAAGTGGGAGCTTGCAGGCTGAGGTTCAGAAGCGATTAGAGGCTGAGGTTGCGGGTGGGAGAGTGATCTTCACGGGCGCGGTGGGCCACGAGCGTGTGCCGAGTTTGCTTGATGCTTGCGACATACTCGTCGCGCCGCATGTGCCGCTGGCGGATGGTAGTGAGTTCTTTGGATCGCCAACTAAGATTTTTGAATACATGGCGATGGGGAAAGCGATTGTGGCGAGTCGATTGGGGCAGATTGGCGAAGTGCTTGTTGATGGTGAGACGGCGTTGCTGGTTGAGCCTGGGAATGTTGAAGAGTTGAGAGCAGCGATTATCAGATTAGTTGAATCGGAAGATTTACGACGCCAACTGGGAGCCAACGCGAGAAGTGTTGCTGAAAGAGAACATACGTGGACGCATAATGCTCAGCGCGTCCTTGACGCGTACAAGTCGTTGACAGGCTTACAGGATTAACAAAATTGGCAGGATTGGCGCAGGAAAAACTGAGGGCGCGTGAGCAGTGGAGCCAGGATCCGTGTGGCGCCGTATACGATCGCGAGCACGAGCTCGGGACGCGCGAGTTTTTCGATGAAGTCGAGCGTTATCGATACAAAGAGTATGCGCCGTGGATGCCGCGCGTGATGGAGTTTGAGAAGTTTCGTGGTGTGCGATTGCTCGAAGTTGGTTGTGGGATGGGAACGGACCTGTTGCAGTTTGCGCGTGGTGGTGCGCGCTGCACGGGCATCGATCTGACGCCGCGCTCGATCGAGATCACAAGACATCGATTTAAGCTTTACGGAGCTGATGGCAACTTCATGATCTCCGATGGCGAGCATTTGCCGTTTCGATCTGAGAGCTTCGACGCGGTCTACTCGAACGGCGTATTGCATCACACGCCTGATACGGCCGGATCGATACGCGAGGTGCATCGCGTACTGAGGCCGGGTGGGACAGCCAAAGTGATGCTCTATCATCGCAACTCGCTGAACTACTGGCTTGAGATCGTTCTGCGGCGCGGCGTGCTGAGGCTTGAGTTTCTGCGTGGCCGATCGGCGGAAGAAATCATGAGCCGCGTGATCGAGTTCAGCGATAACAATGCTCGGCCGCTGGTTAAAGTGTACAACCGCAAAGAAGTGCGCGAGATGTTTGGGATGTTCAAGGATGTGCGAGTTGATGTTGAGCAGTTGATGCGTAGTGAGCTCAGGTTCATGTCGCCGTTGGTCACGGACGCGGTATTCGAGAAACTCAGAACAACAATTGGCTGGAACGTAATAGTCACGGCAATCAAATAAAACTTCTTCGCGATTTGCGGATCAATCGAAAACAGCTCCTGGTACTTTTTACGTTGCTGCTCATCGCGATTAGCGTGCGCGTCCTCACGCTGCAGTTCATGCGCGCGCATCTCAACGATCCTGGTTGGTTTCAGGTCGGTTCGTACGCGAAGTTTGACCGGCAGGCGCGCGACATCCTCGAAGGGCGTCAAAAACTCTTCTGGATCGATGATGCAACACGCACTGACCTGGCCCAATATCCCCCAGCATTTCCTGCACTCGTTGCGCTGATTTACAAAGTCACAGGCGATTACTCCGCTTACTCAGTACAACTCGTAATCTGGTTTGCAGATTTAATTCTCTCGTTCTTACTGATCGCGGGTATTAGTTTGACTGCGTTTGGCTCGCGGGCGGCTGTTGCGAGCGCCTTTGTTGTCGCGCTCTCAGCGTTGTTTGCGATGTATGCTGCCTATCCCTCGGCCGACATGCCTACGACATGGTTCGTGCTCGGCGGCAACTGGTTACTACTTCTTTCTGCACAGCGCAAAAGTGTTTGGCTCGCACTCGCGGCTGGCGCGGCGCTCGGCATCGCGTGCTGGTTGCGTGTGAACCCGTTGTACTTGTGTGTCGGTTGGGCCGTCGCGCTGCTGTTGTTTATGAAAGATGCGTGGCGGTTGCGATTGAAAATGGCCGCAGCGGTTCTAGGCGGGGCAGTAATTTTGATCGCGCCCATCGTCATTCGCAACTACGTCGTCTTCCCCGACTTCACCCCAACTGGCGGCACGATCGGCGTGAATCTTTGGGAAGGACTGGGCGAGACAGAACTTGGACAGCAACATGGATTCATTTTTGGCGACGATAAAATGGTTGCGGTTGAGCGCCAACGCATGGGCCGGCCGGCGGACATGTCGATTGAAATCCAGTGGCCTGACGGGATTCGACGCGACCGCGAGCGCACGAGCGAGTCGCTCGCATTTATCAGGCAACATCCGGTGTGGTATGCAGGTGTGATGCTCGGACGCGTGTGGGGCATGTTGAAGGTCGCGGGCGATCCCGTGCCCTACACCGGCATCAGCGGCATCAACGTGACGAGCAATAAGTGTTTACCTGAACATTGGCGCGGCGGCGTGATAGCGTTTGCCGTGAACGTGCTGGGAATGATCCAGAGCGTCGCGCGATATTTATTTTTACCTTTGGTTGCATTTGGAATCTATGCGGGCATTAGGCACGATTGGCGTATGAGCTGCTTGATGCTCGTCACGGTTCTTTACTATCTAGTCCCGGGCACCGCCGCGCACACTGAGATTCGCTATGTGTTACCCATGCACGGTTTATTAATAGCGTTTGCCTCCGTGGGAATCGTTCAGTTAATCCGTATAATCCGTGGCTAGCGATGAAGGAACACACGTATCCGATCATGTTCCGAGTCGAGCAGTCGCACTGGTGGTATGCCGGGCGCCGGCAGATCCTCGCGAGTTTTCTTGAGGATATTTGCCGCCGCGTTACCGATCGCCGCCCGCGCATACTCGACGTTGGTTGCGGCACGGGCGCGAACCTCTTGATGCTTTCGAAGTATGGCGACGCGGAAGGTGTCGATGTTTCGGAAGATGCGCTTGCGTTTTGTCGTGAACGTGGGCTTGAGAACGTGAAGCTCGGCGCGGCTGAAGAGCTTCCCTACGATAATGGCACGTTCGATCTTGTGACAGCCTTGGACGTGGTCGAACATCTGGACGACGATCTGGCCGGACTGCGTGAGATGCGACGCGTGTTGCGGCCCGGCGGGCGCGTATTGTTGTTTGTGCCGACGTTTATGTTTTTGTGGGGCTTGCAGGATGATGTCAGCAATCACCGGCGCCGTTATCGACTATCGGAGCTGCGGCGCGTGCTCGAGCAAGCTGGGTTTGAAGTCGAGCGCACGACTTACGCGAACATCACGTTCTTCATGCCGATACTGGCGATGCGAAAGTTGATGCGGCTGACGGGGATCAAAGCCGAGAGTGAGAACAATATAAACGTGTCGGCGCTGAATGGTGTGTTAGCGCGCATGCTCGGCGCGGAGAGCTTTGTGTTGAGGTATATGAATATTCCGTTTGGTGTTTCAGGATTATGTGTGGCGAGGAAGGCGTAGACAGGATTTACAAGATTTTACAGGATTTACATGTCAATCCTGTAAAATTCTGTAAATCCTGTCTAATACTGTGCTGCGAAACCAATCGATAATTTGCTTTGGCGGTGAAGACTGGTGGTATCACCATCCACACTCCAAGGCCCACCTGATGCGCAAGTTCGCGCGCGCGGGCAACAAGGTTATCTTCGTTAACTCGATCTCGATGGGTCTGCCGTCGCTGGGCCATAAGGATCTGCTGCCACGCATCAAGCGCAAACTCGGCAGTTACTCGAAGCTCGCGCGACAAACAGACGAAGGCATCACGGTTGTCTCACCCGCGAGTTTGCCGTTCTTCGGCACTGCTGCGGCTCGTTCGATCAATCGACGCTTGATCGGTACGCAGATCAAACGTCTGGCGCGCAGTCGCGGGCTCACGAAGCCCATACTCTGGATCGCGATCCCTACCGCCGCTGACATGATCGGCACGTTTGACGAATCGGCGGTGGTCTATCACGTGTCAGACAAGTATGATGCGAACACGATGGATCATGCTACGGATCCGGCCCTGATACGAAAGCTTCACGAGCGTGCGATAGATGCGGCTGATCTGGTGTTCTATTCGGGTCGAAAGCTGTTCACCGAAGCCACGCACGGCTGTGAACGATCGCATTTGCTGGAGCAGGCGGTTGAGTACGATCACTGGCGACGCGTTAGCGACATCGAAGTGGCGCAGGCGATCGAGAAAATTCCGCGGCCGCGTTTAGGTTACTTTGGCGCCGTTGAGCCGTGGCTCGTCGATCAGGAGTTGATCAAGCGTGCGGCGCGCGAGCGGCCTGAGTGGCAGTGGGTATTCATCGGTAACAAGTCGCGTGGGCTCGAGATCGAAGCGCAGCCGAACACGCATTTTTTGCCGCCCGTGCCGTATGCGGAGCTGCCGGCGTACGCGGCGGGATTCGACGTTTGCGTGTTGCCGTGGGAAACTGAGCAGTCTTTTACGAGTTACGGATCGGCGATCAAGGTGCGCGAATACCTGGCGACGGGCAAGCCGGTCGTGATTTCGCCGTTGCCTGAGTATGAGCCGATGCGCGACGTGCTGCGGATTGCGCGCACGCGCGATGATTTCATTCGACTGGTTGAAGAGGCGCTGCACGATACCGATCCTGCCGACGCAGCCAAACGACAGGCCGCGGTGGCTTCAGGAACATGGGATGCGCGGGCTGAATGGGTTAGCGGGTTGATAGAGAGTGTTTTGAGACAGGATTTACAAGATTTTTCAGGATGAACATGTAGATCCTGAAAAATCTTGTAAATCCTGTCTACATTGACTTATGAAGCAAGTACTTCAAAACAGAAAAACCGGAAGGCCGTTTGTTGGTGAGGTGCCGGTGCCGGCATTGCAGAAGGGACGTGTGCTCGTGCGCACGGTGGCTTCGTTGATCAGTGCGGGTACTGAGCGCGCGGCGGTCGAGCTCGTCAGCAAAGGTTTGGTCAAGGAAGCGCGACAACGACCGGATCTCGTCAAGGCAGTCGTCGCGAAGGTGAAGAACGAGGGACTGCTCAACACGTTTGCGTCCGTGCGCGACAAGATGGCGGCTTCGCAGTCACTCGGTTACAGCGCGGCGGGGATCGTCGAGGCAGTCGCGGAGGATGTGACGGAGTTTCGCGCGGGCGATCGGGTTGCGTGTGCGGGCGTCGGTTTCGCATCACACGCGGAAGTGTTGTCAGTGCCGAAGAACCTTTGTGTGCAATTGCCTGATGGCGTGAGTTTCGAGTCAGGAGCTTACGGCACGCTCGGCGCGATCGCGTTGCAGGGCGTCAGACTCGCGGAGCCGACGCTCGGCGAGTCCGTCGTCGTGATTGGTCTGGGTTTGGTGGGCCAGCTTACGGTGCAACTGCTGAAGGCGAATGGATGTCGAGTGTTTGGATTGGATCTGGACCAGTCGCGTGTCGCGCTCGCGCTCGAGCTGGGGGCTGATAAAGCCGTGGTCTCGAGCGAAGCAGCAGCGAAAGAGATCGAGACGTGGACCAGGGGGCATGGTGCTGACGCCGTTTTGATCACTGCGGCGACTGATTCGAATCAGCCGATCGAGCTGGCCGCGCGTGTCTCGCGTTTGAAAGGACGCGTGATCGTCGTCGGCATGACCGGCATGGACATTCCGCGCGCGCCATTTTTCAGTCGTGAGCTCAAGCTGGTTATTTCGATGTCGTATGGTCCAGGACGTTACGATCCGGAGTACGAAGAGCGCGGCCACGATTATCCGCTGCCTTACGTGCGGTGGACCGAAAAGCGAAACATCGAGAGCTTTCTCGAGTTGATTGCGGATGGGCGTCTGAATGTTGAAAAGCTGACGACGCACCGGTTTTCGATCACCGAAGCCGATCGTGCGTACCAGTTGATCTCGGGAGAGTTGCAGGAGCCGAATCTCGGCGTCGTGCTCAACTACGATCCTGGCGCGGAAGTAATTCGCAAGGTGGCGCTAAATGTTAGATCAGGGGCAACGTCGCCATTCCGGAAGTCGGAAAAATCGATTGGGCTAGGTGTGATTGGGGCCGGTGGTTACGTGCCGGCGATGTTACTGCCACATTTCAAGAACGAGCGTGTCGAGTTCCGATCGATTGCTACTGCCACAGGTGTGACGGCGCATGATGTTGGCAAGAGATTTGGATTTGCATATGCGATGTCGAGCGCTGTAGAAGTGCTGGATGAGCCAACGGTGAACCTCGTGGTGATCGGCACGCGCAACAACACCCACGCCGAACTTGCATGCGGAGGACTCGAACGCAACAAGCATGTGTTTTGCGAGAAGCCGCTGGCGCTCAACGACGAGCAGCTCGAGTCAGTGTTGGAAGCGGCGCGAAGTTCGCAGGGGAAACTGATGGTTGGATTCAATCGTCGTTTCGCGCCGCTGACGCAACGCGCCAAAGAGTTCTTCAACAATGTTGACGCGCCGCTCTCCGTGCTTTATCGCGTGAACGCTGGTCGCATTCCGAATGAGCACTGGATGCAGAACGCTGAGGAGGGTGGCGGCCGCATCATCGGCGAGGGTTGCCATTTCATCGACTTGATTCAGTATCTGGTTGGCGCGCCGCCGGTCTCTGTTTTCGCGGAATCGATTGGGGCGCGATCGAGCAAGATTGTTGACGCCGATTCGGTCATCATCACGTTGCGCTTTGCTGATGGATCGAATGGCAGCGTCGCGTATCTTGCTGAAGGAGATAAGGGACTCGCGAAGGAGCGCGTCGAGATATTTGGAGGAGGCCGCGCGTTCGTGCTCGACGACTTTCGCCGCGCGACGCTTTACAAAGACGGGCGCGAAGAGCAGGTTGCGTTGAAGGCGCAGGACAAAGGTCAGCAGGAGCAGGTGCGCGTTGTTTGCTCGAGCGTCTTGCAGGGCGGGGCGGCGCCGATCAGTTTAGACGAGCTGGCTGCCACCACGCGCGCGACATTTCGTGTGCTCGATTCCCTCCGCGCACGTCAACCCTTCGACATTTGAGCCACAGATTACACGGATCTTTAAGACAGATGCACACAGATCGTTCTTAAAATCCGTGTAATCTGTGGTTATGTTTTATGTGTGGAATTGCTGGAATTGTAGGGTTCGAACCTGAGTGGTTGATTGCGGCGATGCTGGCCAGTATTGAGCATCGCGGGCGTGATGATTCGGGGACGTGGGTTTCGGAGGCGATCGATTCGTCGCAGCGCCGCGCGTGTTTGGGGCACCGACGATTAGCGATCATCGATACGTCTCCTGCCGGCCACGAGCCGATGTTCTCGCACGACGGCCGCTACGTCCTCACGTTCAACGGCGAGATCTATAACTACCGCGAGCTTCGCGAAGAACTGCGCTCGCTCGGTCATGAGTTTCGAACAGACAGCGACGCCGAAGTACTGCTCGAAGCGATTTCCGAATGGGGCTGGGACGCAATCGGTCGTCTCAACGGCATGTTTGCTTTCGCCGTGTGGGACAACACGGAACGCACGCTCACACTCGTCCGCGATCACGTCGGTATCAAACCGCTCTACTATGCTTTTATTCCCGCTCAGAACGCGTTTGTCTTCGCCTCAGAGATTAAAGCGATCCTCGCGAGCGAATTGATCAAGCCCGAGCTCAACCCGGAAGCACTGCACCAGTTTCTGACGTTTCTCTGGTCGCCCGATCCAAACACGCTCTTCGCAAACATCAAGACTGTTCCACCCGGCCACCTGCTTCATTTCCACAACGACGAAATCAAACTCGCGCAGTGGTGGGACGTTTCATTCGCGACGATCGAAGAGGGAAAGAACGAAGCGTACTGGCGCGAGCGCGTGCTCGACACACTCGATCGCGTCGTGAAGATGGAGATGGTGGCTGACGTGCCGCTTGGCTCGTTTCTTTCCGGTGGCATCGATTCGTCAGGCATCGTCGCGATGATGGAACGACACAGCAATGGCCGCCCGATCAGCACGTACACTGTCGGCATCGAGAGTGAAGATCTGCGTTACGACATCATTCCCGACGACGTTCGCTGGGCGCGTCGCGTCAACGAGCAATTGCAGACCGACTATCACGAGATCATGTTGAAGCCCGTCGTGGCCGATCTACTGCCGAAGCTGGTCCATCACATGGAGGAGCCGCCGATCGATATGGCGATTCCGAGTTACCTGATCTCGAGCGCCGCTCGCGAAACGCTCACCGTGATGCTTTCCGGCATGGGCGGCGATGAAGTGTTTGCCGGTTACCCGCGACAGATGGCAATGAAGATCGCGTCCGCGTTCGATCCCGTGCCGAACATGCTGCGACGCCCGATTATGAAAACTGTCGCGGGCGCGCTTCCAGGTGGAAGACCCGGACGCCTAACCGCGCCTCTAAGAAACGCGAAGAAGTTTGCCACCAGCGCCGCGCTCGACTTTGAAGATCGTTATCTCGGTTACGGAACTTACTTCACGAACGAAATGAAGCGACGGCTCTACACGGATGAATACCGCGCAAAGACAGGGGAACTCGATCCGTACGCCACCCATCGCGCTTATTTCGCGCGAGCTGCAGACGCCGCTCCGCTCAATCAACTCCTGTACGTCGATCTAAAAACCTTTCTGCCATGTCTCAACCTGATGACGACAGACAAGACGTCGATGGCGGCGAATCTCGAGGTGCGGGTGCCGTTTCTGAATCGCGAGATGATCGAGATGGCGGCGCGCATGCCGCCGCGGTTGAAGCTGCGGGGGCTGAAGCGGAAGTACGTGCTCAAGCGGGCGCTCGAAGGCGTTTTGCCGAAGGACGTGGTGTGGCGAAAGAAGGCCGGATTCGGGGCGCCGATCCGGTCGTGGCTGCGCGGTCCGCTGCGGCCGCTCATCGCGGACCTGCTGTCGGAAGAGACGGTGAAGCGGCGTGGGATATTCCGTCCGGGCGAGGTGAAACGGGTCCTGGATGCGAACTTTTCGGGGCGCGAAGACTATAACCTCCACGTTTTCCAGCTTTTAGGTCTGGAGCTCTGGCACCGGGCTTTTATTGATTAGATCTGCAAAACATTGACAAACGAGAGCGTCGCGGGCTAACCTGCTTGCGCGAGCCACCCCGGCTCAGAACTCACAAAGGCCCACGAAGACCAGCTCTCTGTATGATCACGCAGCAGGAACTCGATCTAGCACCGCCCATGGTGAATTCGCCGGAAGGGAGAAAGTGTGTCCTTTTGGTTGAGGATGATCCTGCGTTGCGGCGGTATCTGGAAGTCGTGCTGGAACGTGCGGGGTATGAGGTGGTTTCCGCTGGTGATGGTCTGGAAGCGATGAAGTTCTTGTTGGGTGCGCGTGTCGACGTGATTGTGACGGACGCGTTGATGCCGAACCTCGATGGTTACGAGTTGTGCCGCTTTGTGAGGAACAGCCAGCACCTGGCCCACCTGCCGATCATCCTGCTCAGCGCGCTCGATCCGAAGAACACGACGGATGAATCCGAACAGGTCAACGCGTTTCTGGCTAAGCCTGTGTCGCCTGAAGATCTGCTTGCCGCCTGCGCCGCCCACTTACACAAATAAGATTTCTCACGCAGCGGCGCAACGGCGCAAAGAAAAGCCATTCCGTTGCGCCGTTGCGTCGCTGCGTGAGTAAACTAATTTCGATTAATTAAAGTCTCTAGCGGTGAGTAAGGAATGCCTTGCGCGGAGGCGACGGCTTCGTAGGTGCAGTGGCCGGCGTAGGTGTTGACGCCCTCTTTCAGACCGGAATCTTTGGAGATCGCTTCGAGGAAACCTTTGTTCGCGAGTTTCATCGCGTAAGGCAGGGTTGCGTTAGTCAATGCGAAGGTTGAGGTGCGTGGCACCGCGCCCGGCATGTTGGCGACGCAGTAGTGGAGCACGCCTTCAACGTAGAACGTTGGGTTCGAGTGTGTCGTTGGATGCGTTGTCTCGATGCAGCCGCCCTGATCGACAGCGACGTCGACGATCACAGCGCCGTTCGGAACGTCTTTCAACATCCCGCGTGTGATTAGTTTCGGTGCTGCTGCACCCGGGACGAGCACGGCTCCGACGATTAGATCAGCCTGCGAGATCGCGTCGTGGATCATGTAAGCACTGGAAGCGAGCGTTGAGATCTTCGAAAGGAAAATGTCGTCGAGCTCGCGGAGTCGGTCGAGATTGTTATCGATGATCGTGACGTGCGCGCCCATGCCGACAGCGATCTTCGCCGCGTTTGTACCGACAACACCACCACCGATGATCACGACGCGCGCGGCGGGCACACCCGGAACGCCACCGAGCAAGATTCCGCGACCACCACTCATCTTCTCGAGATAGTGTGCGCCAACCTGGATCGCCATGCGTCCTGCGACTTCCGACATCGGCGTCAACAATGGCAACGTGCCGCGACGATCGGTGATCGTTTCGTAGGCAATGCCCGTTACTTTGCGTTTGATCAACTCCTGCGTGAGGGTCTGATCCGGCGCCAGGTGCAGGTACGTGAAGAGCAACTGGCCTTCGCGCATCCGTGGATACTCGGGCGCGATCGGCTCTTTCACTTTCACGATCATGTCGGCGGTGGCCCAAACCTCGTCAGCCGTACCGATTATCGTCGCCCCGGCACGTGAATAGAGGTCGTCTTCAAATCCGGAACCAGCGCCGGCGTTAGTCTCGACTCTGATGTCATGACCGGCATCTTTGAGAGCGCGCACGCCGGCGGGTGTCAATCCGACTCGATATTCGTTGTCTTTAATCTCTTTGGGCAGGCCAACAATCACAGTTTTATTCTCCGAACTAAACTGAGGAGCTTATGAAATCTATTGTGGTGACTCGAGCTGGTCGATCTGGGCGCGTTGCAGTTTGCCGCTGAAGTCGACATAGATCGACTTCCACTCAGAAAAGATGTCAAGCACCTGGGTACCTGCTTCGCGATGACCGTTACCGGTGGCTTTGGTGCCGCCAAACGGCAGGTGAACTTCCGCGCCAATCGTCGAAGCGTTCACGTAGAAGATGCCGGTGTACATCTCGTTCATTGCTTTGAACGCGCGATTGACGTCTCGTGTGTATATCGCTGCGGAGAGCCCGTAACGAACACCGTTCGCGATCTGGACCGCGTCTTCGAGCGAGTTTGTCGGAATCACAGTCGTCACTGGTCCAAAGATCTCTTCCTGCGCGATACGCATGTCAGGCGTCGCATCAGAAAAGACTGTCGGCTCGATGAAGTGACCGTTTGCGTAATCGCCTTTAGCGAGCCGGCGACCACCGCAAGACAAAGTTGCGCCGTCATCGTTACGCCCGATACGGATGTAACTCATGATCTTCTCGACCGCATCGTTATTGATCACTGGTCCAACATCGGTCTTCGGATCGGCGCCGTTACCCACGCGCAATGCCTTCGCGTGCTCGACGAGCTTCGCGACGAACTGTTTGTAAACTTTCTTGTGAACGATCAATCGCGACGACGCGGTACAACGTTGTCCTGACGTACCAAAGGCGCCCCAAATGGCGCCTTCAACAGCTAAATCGATATCAGCATCGTCCATCACGATGATGGCGTTCTTGCCGCCCATCTCGAGCGAACAGATCGCATTTCGCTCGGCGCACGCGGACGCGACGATACGACCGGTTTCAGTCGATCCGGTAAACGAGATCAAGCGCAGTGCGGGATGATTGGTCATCGCCGCGCCGACAGTCTCGCCGTAGCCGGTGACGAGATTCACAACGCCCGGCGGAATTCCGGCTTCTTCACAAGCTTTCACGAGATTGTAAGTCGAAAGCGGCGTGTCCTCGGCAGGTTTGAGAACGACTGTGTTGCCGCAGATCAACGCCGGAATCAGTTTCCACGATGGAATCGCCATCGGAAAATTCCACGGCGTGATCAAACCGCAAAGACCAACGGGCTGGCGCACGCACATCGCAAACTTGTCGCGCATCTCAGCCGGTGTGGTGAAGCCGTGCAGACGACGGCCCTCGCCCGCAGTGTAGTAAGTGCAGTCGATTGCTTCCTGAACGTCGCCACCCGCTTCTTTCAAAACCTTGCCCATCTCGCGCGTCATGGCGGCGGTGTACTGTTCCTTGTCGCGGATCAGGATCTCGCCAAGACGAAAGAGAAGTTCAGCGCGCTTGGGTGCGGGAGTGTTACGCCAGCGATCGAAGGCGCCTTGTGCAGCGTTGACCGCTGCGTTCACGTCGTCGCTGGTCGAAAGCGGAAAGCGGCCGACGATGTCGCGCGTGTCAGCCGGGTTGATGTTTTCAAACATCTCGCCTGACTGGCTGTCGACCCACTCACCGTTGATAAAGTTCTGATACGTTTTGACGGCGGCGCGTGCTGCGTTGCGCGCCGCCAGTTTCCCGCTGGTTTTGGAGATTGCTTTTTTTGCCTGAGCCATAAACGCCTATTGATAAGTGAACTGGACGATCAGCGGGATCTGTCGATCGCCCTTCACGTCTCTTTGAATTCTGATTACGTTGAGCACGATCGGATCGCCGGCCTTGAGTCCGCTCAATACTCTCGTGAAATCCGCGAGCGAGCTCACCGGAACACGATTGATGCGATTGATAATGTCGCCTTCGACCAGCATCGGTTGGCCGGCTGCATTGCGAAGTTCTGCGACGAGACCGTTCGCGTCGATGTCTTTAACATAAAGACCCTGGACGCCGGTCAGGTGACGGTCAGCGAGCAGTTGCGGAGTCAGCTCGGCAAGCGTGATGCCGAGGTGGAGCGCGTTGCCACGCGGATCGCTGTCTTTCGGCGCGGTTGTGCTCGTTGGGGCAACCCATTCGCGCGTGGCGTTTGATGGCGGCCGCTCGCTCAGCGCAACGCTGACAGTTTTCCTGTCGAGCTTGCCGTTGGTGTCTCTTAAATAGGACAACGTGACCTGCTGGCCCACCGGCGTGCTCGCCACACGTTGAATCAAATCCTGCGCGTTGAGAACCGGCGCGTTTTCGAAGTCGACGATGATGTCGTTGGGTTGCAGACCCGCCTTTGCCGCGGGCGTCGGCAGTCCCTTTTCTTCCGCCGTTACTGAAGTGACGATCGCGCCCTTCGCTTCAGTCATGCCATAAACTTTCGCGTACTCGTCGTGCACAGATTCCAGCGTGATGCCGAGATAGCCGCGTTTCACTTTGCCTTGCGCGATGAGCTGTTTGTAAACGAAAGAGGTTTCGTTGGCCGGCAGTGCGAAGCCGATGCCGTTGTAGTCGCCGGTTGAAGTCGCGATCTGTGAGTTCATGCCGATCACTTCGCCGCGCATGTTGACGAGTGGTCCGCCACTGTTGCCGCGATTGATGGCGGCGTCTGTTTGCAGGAAACGCTGGAAGACGTTGAAGTACGGTGTTTCGCGCTCTTTCTTAGAGATGATTCCGGCAGTGACGGTTTGATCCAGGCCGAAAGGCGAACCCATCGCGAGCACCCAGTCGCCGACCTGCGCCGCGTTGGAATCGCCGAGCGTCACAGTCGGAAGATCCTTTGGTGCGTCGATCTTGATCACGGCGACATCTGTCTCCGGATCGACACCGACCACGGTGCCACGATATTTCTCACCTGATTGCAAACCCACCGTGATTCGCGCTGCGTCTTCGATCACGTGATGGTTTGTCAGGATGTAGCCCTTCGGATTGATGATGAAACCGCTGCCGATGCCGCGCGAAGGGCGTCTTTGACGGCGGAACATGTCGAGCAGAGGATTGGTCGACTGATCTTCCTTATCTTCGTCTTTTTCGCTGATTTCGGGCTGGTTTTGGGTGGTTTCGATGTTGACGACAGCAGGCTCAACGCGCCTCGCGATCTCTGCAAACGAGGCGGAGAGCGCTTCGGGCGCACGGGCAATCTGCATGTCGGGCTGTGCGACGGTCGGTCGGCCGGACAACATCGCGCCGATGCCGATGCCAGCCAGCAAACACGCCACCGCGAGCGCGGCGATCCAGACGCGGAGTTTTCTCAGAATGGTTCGCTCTTGCTCAGTTGTGCTGCTTTTGGAAACAAACATATTTCACCACCTTCGGGAAAAATCAGGCCCCAGCGAAAGAGGTAGAGTATAGCGAAAGGGTTTTTTATTTGCTATGGCGGCCCGGTTGGAAGAACCAGTCAGAATAGAACAAGTCAGGAAGAGGGGCTTGCCCCCGCTCATCCAATCCAAGCAACGGCGGGGGCAAGCCCCTCTTCCTGACTTGTTCTATTTTTTCAAGACCTTTAGAGAGGACGGAGGAGGACTTTGAGGACGCCTTTGGTTGCAGCGCGGCGCATCGCATGGACGCCTTTTGACAATGAATACTCTTCGCTTATGAGACTATCAACGTCGATCGCTTTCTTTTTCAGCAGATCGAGCGCGGGGGCGAAACGGCCACATCGCGAGCCGACAATCGAAATCTCATCAACGACGATTGGCGCTGCGTCCAGTTCCGTTTTTCCATGAAATGTTGACTTGAGCACGAGTTGACCGCGCGGACGGAGCAGCTCGACGGCGAGCGCAAAGCCATTCGCAGACCCCGAAGCTTCGACAACCACATCAAACTCGCGCTTCCGTTTGGCCGCGAGTTTCGGGCTAGTGGTCTCGATACCGCGTCGTTCAGCGATGCGGAGTTTTTCGGCGTGCTTTCCGATCAGGACGACGGACGCGCCAGTTAATGCGATCACTTGCGCACACAGCAGTCCGAGTTTGCCGTCACCGATCACGGCAACACGGTCGTCGCTGTTGATTGTTACTCGTTCAAGCACACCGCAAGCTGCTGCGAGTGGCTCGGTAAAGACTGCATGCTCGTCAGGAACGTTTTCCGGAACAGGCAGAAGATTGATCGCGGGCAGTTGCAGAAACTCGGCATGTGCACCATCACGTCCATGAATCCCGAGCACCGTTCGCCTGGCGCAGTGTCTCGAATCGCCGCCGCGACAGAGCTCACACTCACCACACCCGGCATTGATCTCACCAACAACACGCTGACCACCCTCGTCGACACCAACAAACTCATGCCCAATCGTTCCCCTAAACCCCGCATACCCACGCGCAATCTCCAGATCGGTATTACAAATGCCCGACAAGACAACACGCACGGTGGCCTCGTCAGCACGTTGCGGCTTCGCTATCTCTTTAACTGAAAGTTTTTTTCGATCAACTCGGAGGGCAAACATTTTTGATCACAAAAGGCACAAATCAGATCACAAAGGGCACATAAATTTCAAAAAATGATTTTTGTGTTTTTGTGCCTTTTTGTGGCTAAAAGGTTTTACTTCTTGTGTACGCATTCTGAGGCGTGAGCTCGATCACCTGCTTCGACCCGATAACCGTCACCGGCAAACGCCACTCGAGCTGCTCGTCGCCCGAAAGCGTCGCGTGCAGCCACCAGTTACCTGGCGCGAGCGACACCGATCCGTGTCCTTGCTTATCGAGCCGCGCATTGACCGGCGAGCGACCCTTCATCCGTTCCTTCAAAAAATCTTCAAACCGTTTTCCCTTCGGCGGCTCGGTGAAGTACTCGTGTCGCACGGCGATGATGTCGACCGGATACAAACTCACCGCGACGTCCAACGACGGCCCAACGCTCTCGGGCGTCTGCCGGATCACGATCTGCAAGTCAGTCGCCTGCTGATTGCGCTCAGCTTCAGAACCGCTCGCCGGAAGTCGTCGATAAATTAACCAACCTGCGCCGACGAGCAGGAGAATCAGCAACCCCTGCAAAGCGACGATCGTGAGACTGCGCATAGTCCCGAAACGCTTCAAACCGGAAATGTACGAACGAGAAACCATTACTGCGCTCTCAGTCCGCGAACAAAGTTCACGAGTGAGTTGACCTCTTTTTCGTTGATCTTGTCAGCGAACGCGGGCATGTTGCCGCGCTGGTTGCGGCCGTTCATGATCGAGTTGAAGATGCGCTCGTCGCTGACGTCGCCTTGCCACTGCGCGTCGGTCAGGTCGCGCGCGTGACTGTATTTGCCCTTCGAAGTCTTCGCTTTGCCGTCGCTGCCGTGACACGAGATGCAGTAACGACGATACACCTGCGACGCGGGCCGCACGTTATCGCCGCGAGATTCCCGCACAAATCCCACGAGAGAAACCACGACCGCCAGGGCTAGAACGTAGATTCGCACGCGGGCCATCATACATGTGAATCCTGAAAATCCTGTAATCCTGTGAAACTGATTTCGGGTTTTGTTATGATTGTCGCCGTAATCCCCGAGCCGACAAACCAGGACAAACCAATTGACTGAAATCGAGATCACAAAGCTGCGTGAAGAGTGTGGCGTGTTTGGAATTTTTGGCCACCCGGATGCTGCACGATTGACTTATCTCGGCCTCTACGCGCTACAGCATCGCGGCCAGGAATCGTGCGGCATCGTCGCGTCGAATGGCGCGGAACTGCGATTCGAGCGCGCGATGGGTCACGTTTCCGAGGCTTTCAATCAAACGCATCTCGATCGATTGCAAGGCGCGAGCGCGATCGGCCACGTACGCTATTCGACCGCAGGCGAGGTCTCGATTCTCGAAGCGCAACCATTCTGCGTCACGTGCCAACACGGGCAGATCGCAGTTTGTCACAATGGAAATCTTCCGTTTGCGCGTGAAGAACGACTACGACTCGAGCGGGAAGGCGCGATCTTCTCTTCAACTTCTGACACGGAAGTCGTGTTGCACGGCGTCGCGCGCTCGCAACTGCCGGTGCGTGAAGCGATACCGCAGGTGTTGACCGGCACTGAAGGCGCGTTCTCGATGTTGTTTTTGACGCCGACAGAGTTGATCGCGATTCGTGATAGTCGTGGTTTTCGACCGCTCGCGCTCGGACGGCTCGGCGATGCGTGGGTGCTTGCGTCTGAAACGTGCGCGTTTGATCTGATCGATGCGCAGTACATTCGCGACGTTGAGCCGGGCGAGATGATCGTGATCGATCAGGATGGTTTGCGATCATCAAATGCATTGCCGCCACAGCGACACTCGATGTGTTTGTTTGAGCACGTGTATTTCGCGCGTCCGGATTCGTTGATTTATGGAAAGTCGATTAACGAGTCGCGACACAAGATGGGTCGCAGGCTCGCAGTCGAACAGCCTGCAGATGCCGATATCGTCGTGCCCGTGCCTGACTCAGGTGTGGCGGCGTCGATCGGATACGCTGCTGAAAGTGGATTGAGTTTTCGTTTCGGGCTCGTGCGCAATCATTATGTGGGACGCACGTTCATCGAGCCGCGACAATCGATCCGCTCGTTTGGAGTGCGCATCAAACTCAATCCGGTGCGCGATCTGATCAATGGGAAGCGCGTCGTTTTAATTGACGACTCGATCGTGCGCGGCACGACGTCAAAGAAGATCGTGCGCATGGTTCGCGAGGCGGGCGCGAAAGAGATTCACGTGCGCATTAGTTGTCCGCCGACGATCAGTCCGTGTTACTACGGTGTCGACACGCCGAACAAATCTGAATTGATCGCGGCGAACATGAGTGTCGAGGAGATACGAAAGTTCATCGAAGCTGATTCTCTTGGTTATCTTTCACTCGAGGGAATGATCGCGGCGACGGGACTGAGTCCTGATTCGTCGTGTGTGGCATGTTGGAATGGGCAGTACCCGACGCGCATCACGCGCGAAGCTGAGACGTACTGGGAACGCGAGCATGAGTCCGTGACGGCTGAGAGTTGATATGTTAGCCATAATACTTGTCAGCGTCGCTCTTTCGACGGCGCATTTAGACAGGATTTACAAGATGTTTCATGATGTACATGTCAATCATGGAGAATCTTGTAAATCCTGTCTAAATATGACACTGCAATCGGACGCGCCCACCATTGAGGTTTTCCAGGTTCTCGATCTGCCACTCAGCATTCACCAGGCATCTCTAACGAAAAGCGAGCGCGGCGGCCATTTCCTGCAACTCTCCCTCAGTAACAGCTCAGATCTGAAAATACTTGGGCTCCGCTACTCGCTCGCGTCGATCGATGCCCGGAATGAAGTTCAAATACGCGTGAATCGGACCGAAGGCTTCGCGCTGCCGGCTTATGACACGAAAACACAGACCTTCAAAACTCCGATCAAGCTCAAGCAAAAAGACGGCGAGCGATTCCTGCTGATGATCGAGCAAGTCATCTCTCGCGAGTCGATCTGGGAAGTAATAAAAGCAAAGGACGCGCTCGAAGCGTACGCGCGCGGAGATTTTTCCGTCGTGCCGAGCGTGTTGCGCGTGGCGAATCAGGTCGATGCTCCGCCGGCAGGCCGCGTCCCCATCTATTTCAGGAAAAACCAAGACGAGGATTACTGATTGGGACGAGCAACACGAGGCTGTGGTTGTGCGATTGCCGTTCTCCTCGCGGTTTTTCTCGCGGGCGGGCTTGTCACGTGGCGCTACGTGCTGCCGTGGTGGCGAACACAGCCGCCTCCGGCGTCTGGTGGCGAGCTGACGATCCGTATTCTCGATGTTGGACCAATCAATGGCGACTCGATCCTCATTTCTTCACCGTCAGGTAAGACCGTGCTGATCGATGCCGGCGACACGACGAAGGGCAAGGCCGTCGTAGAGGCGTTGAAGCGCAATAACATTCAACAGCTCGACTATTTCATCGCGACGCATCCACACCCGGATCACATCGGTGGCGCGGCAGAAGTTTTTAAGGCAGTGAAAGTCTTGAACGTGATCGACAACGGTCAGCCGCCAAGCGTGCCGCAGCTAGCCGCACCGGCACCTAAGAACACGAAGAAGCCGTCGCCGCCAACGAGCAAGACAACGAAGACCGCCTCGCTAACAAAGTTCTACGACGATTACAAAGCAGCCGTGAGCTCGAGCGGTGCGCATTATGAGAATGCAAAGCCGGGAACGAAATACGATCTCGGTGGTGGTGCGTTACTGATGATCCTCGCGCCGTCGGAGCCGATGTTTACGAAAGACAAGATGACCACCGGCGGCAATGAGGCAAACGCCAACTCGATCGTCGCGCGGCTCGATTACGGATCCTTTTCGATGATGTTTGCGGGCGATGCGGAAGATCAAACAGAGCATCGTTTGCTGACGAAGGAACTCGATCTACGGAGTCGCGTGTTGAAGATCGGGCATCACGGATCGAAGTACGCGTCGTCGAAAGATTTTCTGGAGCGGGTGCAGCCGGAGGTGGCGATCGTTTCGTGCGGCGCGTGGAATCGTTACGGGCATCCGTCGCAGGCCGTGCTCGATCGTCTGCGGGCGGCGAATCCGAATGTAAAGCTCTATCGCACCGATTTGCAGGGCGAGATCACGATCACTACGCGCGGCAAAGAAAGTGATATGACGATCAAGACTGCGAAGGAAACGACCGAAGACATGTGGGCCGGCCGCATGGCGCAGAAGGATGATTCATCGCGCTCGGGGTTTATTGCGTACGGCGACTTCGGTCCGCCACCAAAGCCGAGGAAGACAGAACAAAAGTGAGCCGCAGATTGAATAGAGCAAGTAGAAATAGAACAAGTCAGCAATGAATGAACAACTGGAAATAGAACTTGTTCTATTTCTACTCGCTCTATTCTAATTTGTTCATTTCTGACTCGTCCTTTCATTCGGCGGCCAATAAAGAGAATGCCAAAATCAATCTCATACAGCGATGCGGGCGTGGACATCGACGCCGCGACACGCGCTACTGACCGGATCAAAGATCTCGCGCGCCGGACTTTCAACGAACGCACCCTTTCCGAGATCGGTAGCTTCGGCGGGATGTTTGACGGCGCGTTTCCGGGTCTCACGCGGCCCGTGCTGGTCGCGTCCGCTGACGGCGTCGGCACCAAACTCAAGATTGCCTTTGCGACGGGCGTACACAACACCGTGGGTCGCGATCTCGTCAATCACTGCGTCAACGATATCCTGGTCCAGGGCGCGCGACCGCTGTTCTTTCTCGACTACATCGCGACCGGAAAGTTGTCGCCTGACGTCGTGGCCAGCATCGTCGAAGGTGTGACGATTGGCTGTCGTGAAAATGGTTGTGTGTTGCTTGGCGGTGAGACAGCGGAGATGCCGGGCTTCTATCAGGATGGCGAGTATGACATTGCCGGATTTATCGTCGGTGTTGTCGATCGCGCAAAGATTATCGACGGTAAGACGATCGCGCCCGGAGATGTTTTGCTGGCGCTGCCTTCCGCAGGATTACATACGAACGGCTATTCGCTCGCACGCAAACTCTTTTTCGAAGTGGCAGGATACAAACCTGATACACACTTGCCTGAATTGAGTATGACTGCCGGCGACGCTTTGCTGTTGCCACACCTTAGTTACCTGAAACCCCTCGACAGCCTACTCGATAAAGGTGTGATCAAAGGCCTGGCCCACATCACAGGCGGCGGGCTTACCGACAACATTCCGCGCATTCTTCCTGAAGGCACAGCCGTGCGGATCGAGCGCGGCTCGTGGCCCATACCGCCGTTGTTCGAGTTGATGCGCAAACTGGGTAACGTTTCCGATGCGGAGATGTATCGCACGTTCAATATGGGCGTGGGGATGGTGATTGTTTGTGCAGCGAGCGATGCGAATGAGATCGAGTCACAATTAATTGAGTCATACCGGATCGGGAACGTTATCAGCGGCAATCGCGAGGTGTTAATCTGAAAAAGAGAATTGCGATCCTGATCTCCGGTCGCGGATCAAACATGCTGGCGCTCAGTGACGCTGTTCGTGACGGAAGAATACCGGATGCTGAGATCGCAATCGTGATCAGTGATAAATCCAGTGCCCGTGGGCTGGAACTCGCGCGAGCGCGTGGAATCGAAGCCCTTGCGATTGAGCGTCGTGGGCGTAATCGTGAAGAGCACGAGCAGGAGATCATTTCAGCTCTGCGCGAGCGCCACGCGGATCTTGTTTGCCTCGCCGGTTACATGCGGTTGTTGTCGCCGTGTTTTGTTGAGGCGTTTCGAGGACGGATAATCAACATTCATCCGAGTCTGTTGCCGGCATTTCGGGGGCTGGATGCGCAACGACAGGCGCTCGATCATGGTGTGAAGGTGAGTGGCTGCACGGTCCACTTTGTTGACGAGACACTCGATGGTGGTCCAATCATCGCGCAGCGTGTGGTGCCGGTGATTGAGGGGGATACGGTTGATAGTTTGTCGGCGCGGATTTTAGAGCAAGAGCACCAGTTGTATCCAGAGGCGGTCAGCTTAGTTTTAGCCGCGGATCTTCGCAGATGAACGCGGATCAGAAAAACAGAAACATTTTCAGATCTGCGTTTATCCG
>DATFDT010000101.1:0-7268 GCA_035251975.1 Pyrinomonadaceae bacterium
ACGAGCAGCATCACGCCCACTTATCCATTACTGGTTGACAGTGCGCTACATGGCACGGGAGACACGCTGCCGAATGTTGTGATCAGTGGCGCTGCTTTGAACAACGCACAGAGCGTGAGCTGGACCAATGCCGTCGGCGTATCGGTGAATGGCAACAGCCTGACCAAGACGGCAACAACGGGGTGGGGAAATGCGGGAGCAACCTCGGCACAGTCGATCACTACTGGTGACGGCTATGCGGAGCTCACCGTGCCTGACACGACGACCCACCGTTTTGTCGGCTTGAGCCATGGTAATAGCAATGCCGATTACACGGACGTTGATTTTGCCATTCATCCCGTGATCGGCGGGACCATCTTTATTTACGAAGGAGGCGTTTCCCGCGGCACGTTTGGCAGTTATACGGCTGGAGACAAGTTGCGGGTGGCAGTGGAAGGCGGCGTGGTAAAGTATCGCAAGAACGGCACTCTGCTTTACACGAGCAGCATCACGCCCACTTATCCGTTATTGGTTGACAGTGCGCTACACGGCACGGGAGACACCCTCTCGAACGTCGTAATTAATTCAGGTGCGGGTGGAGCGAAAGTGCAGTGGCTGGTCCCGGACCATCTCGGCACCCCCCGCATCATCCTGGACCAGACCGGAGCCTTCGCGAACGTGAAGCGCCACGACTATCTACCCTTCGGCGAAGAACTCCCTGCCGACACCGGCGGCCGCACACCCGCAATGGGCTATGTGATAGGGGACAACGTCAGGCAGCAGTTCACCCAATATGAACGAGATAATGAAACGGGCTTAGATTACGCGCACGCAAGATACTACAGTTCGATTGGGGGACGCTTTACAACCATTGACCCCCTAATGGCCAGTGGCCAACCGACCGCGCCCGCGACCTGGAACCGCTACTCCTATGTAATGAATAACCCGTTAAAGTATATCGACACTTCAGGGCTGAACGCTGAGGATATCGTTACTGCTGAGGCCCAAAGGCAACAACAACAGATACGACAGCAACAACAGCAGCAGCCTCCACCGCCGGGTGGACCTGTTTCTGCAGGACCGACTAAAATCGACATCGGTGAACCCCCGCCAGGACTCGATGACATCATTGTAACTGTGACTCCTGGACGTTCGGAGTTCCGGGCCAATGTAGATACAGGTGACACAGGCGACAGTCGATACTTTACTGGGTATCACTCTATGTTGACGATCGATTTCACTGACGCTAACGGACAACCATTAAACGGTACCGGAATAGAGTCAGTAACGGGACAAGGATGTGGCCCCGATCCCACAATCACCCAGCGTGCCACTTCTTTCCAGATTCAGAACGGGCAGTCTCGTGATCTTGTGGGTGTCGGACTGTTTTCACCCGCTGTAGTCACAGATCAAACGCTTATACGAAATGTTATGGTTACAAATGCCACTACGGCTTGCACTCAGACCACAACACAGTCGATGACGGTGAATTTTCCGCAGGGAACTTTTAAAGTGGCGTTTGATCGGCAGTTTAGGAATGTCAACAACGAAGGGCGGTTGCAGCGGGTTCGAATTGGTCCGAATCAAGAAGTTCTGGGAAATTATACTATTTCAGTCAGCAAACCGACTGTTACCCGTCTAAAATGAGCAGTAAAGGTTTCGCTGGATAAGAAATGGAGTAATATGAAAAAACGTCAAGTTTTAGGCAGTGTCTTTCTTGTACTCTTAATTACTTACTTGGGAGTTGGTCAGACTCCGGACGTCACAGCTAAACCAATAAAACTTCAATTGAAGAAGGTCAGCGTGCAAAGCGTTCTGGTTGAACTCGCTGTTCACTCTGAAGTCTCCATCGGATTTGAACGCTCCGATCTGGATGGCCCCGAAAGCAAGGTAAGCGTCGACGAGACTCAAAGCACGGTTAAAGAGTTGCTGGATCATCTTGTAAAGGAAGTACCACTGTATAGGTGGGAGCTATGCGATGGAGTCATCAATATTGTGCCCGTGCGCGGACGCAGTCGACTGTTGGAGGACTTCCTGCGCGTCCATGTACAAGAATTCAAAGGTAAGGGCGACATGAATAAGTTCAACTTGAGAAATCATATACTGGACCTGCCAGAGGTCGAGCTATTTTTGAGGGTAAACAATCTGCGAACTGAGCGGCTACGCGACTATATATATCGCAGAAGTATCTATGCGAATGATGCTGATTTAAGTACTTCCGGGACTGATGTTTTGAGGATCTTGAATAACATTATCGCAAAGAGTGAGTACAATCTTTGGATACTTAGTCATGACGGTAAGAGTACCCTCCACCTGAGCTTTTAATTATCGTCTCGTCCCGAATTGACTGAACGCCCGTTTTCACGGTTTAATCTGCCGCGGCGTTTAAACTAATCCCCGTCAAATTTCTAGGAGAAACATAGCTAAGTGAGTCTGTTGCTTGAGGGAAAGCGCGCGTTCATAACCGGCGGAACGCGTGGCATCGGTGCGGCCATTTGCGAAATCTTTGCCCGCGAGGGTGCGGATGTCGCGTTTAGTTACAACTCGCGCGAAGATCTGGCCGCTGCGACGAGTGAGAAGATCGAGGGCTACGGACGTAAGGCGTTCAACGCTAAAGTCTCGGTTATCGATCGCGTGGGCATGAAGAAACTCACCCGCGAACTGGTCGAGAAATGGGGCGGGATCGACATCCTCGTTAACAACGCGGCCATCAATCGCGGCGACAACTTCGCCACCACCACCGACCGCGCGTGGGACGAAGTGATCCACACGAACGTCGACAGTCTGTTTGCTGTCACAAAGCCTATTTACAAACAGATGATCCGGCAACGGAAGGGAATCATTCTCAACATCACTTCGATCGGCGCGATGCGCGCACTCCCGACAGCCGTACACTACGCGACGTCGAAAGCAGCGATGATCGGCTTTACGAAGTGTTTGTCTCGCGAGGCCGCGACGTTTGGCGTGCGAGTGAATGCGATTGCGGCGGGAATCTTCGATACGGATCTCGCGCAGGCGCTGCCCGATCGACTGTTACAGATGCACGACTTCTGGACCTCAGCCGGTCGCCTCGGTCGCCCCGAAGAGCTCGCGGAGTACGCGGCGTTCATGGTGAGTGAACGGAACAGTTTTATGAATGGCGAGATCGTGATCGTTGATGGTGGCGCGATAACTTAATCCGTTTTATCTGTGGCTATTTTTCGTTGTAGCTCACGAAGCGTCCTTTGCATCTCACCCAGCCTCCGGAACGCCGCCGTTGATCTAAGCCAATCCTTGTTATCAAACGCCGGAATCCCCGAGATGATTTTTCCTGCCGGAATGTCATGACTCGTCGCGCTCTTCGCTGTCAGCACAACATCATCACCGATCGTCAGATGACCTGCGACGCCGGCTTGGCCCGCGAGAATAACGCGGTTGCCGATGTGTGAACTGCCCGCGAGGCCGACCTGCGCACACAACAACGTATCCTCACCAACGGTACACGAGTGACCAATCTGCACGAGATTGTCCAGTTTCGATCCACGCCCGATCCGGCTCTCACCAACTGACGCACGATCGATCGTAGTCGCCGCACCGATCTCAACGTCGTCTTCGATCACCACTCGCCCTGCCTGCGGGATCTTGAGCCAGCGCTTCTCCTCGTCTTTCGCATAACCAAAACCGTCGCAGCCGATCACGGAGTTGTTATGGATCACCACGCGCTCGCCGATAACAGTGCGTTCACGAATCGCGACACCGGAATGTATGACCGAGCCTCTGCCAATGGTGACATCGTCGTAGATCGTGACGTTCGGATAAATGCGAACGTCGTCGCCGATGAATGCGTTCCGACCAATCACCACGCACGCGCCGATCGCCACACGCTTTGCGACGCGCGCAGTCGGATCGATAACGGCGGACGGATGCACAAACGGTTCGAGCTCGGCTTCCGGGTTAAAGATGCGTAGCGCGCGCGTGTAGGCAAGATACGGATCCTTCACACGCAGAATCGCGATCTCTCGCTCGGTCTGCGTCTCTTCGCTCAGGTAGATTGCAGACGCGCGAGTGGTGTTCACCCGCGACGTGTAGCGCGGATTGGCGAGAAACGTAACATGCCCTTCGCCAGCCTCATCCAACCCCGCGGCGCCGATTATTTCAAAATCCTTCGTAGCGCCTTCAACACGCGCACCCGTTCTTTCCGCCAGCTCTGAAATTTTCATCTTGTTACATCCTGTCTCTACATGATCGACACCGGATCGATCTCCAAATTAATCGAACGCAGATTAACCCCACTCTCCGCAACCGCTCGCATCGCCGCATCCGCCACCTCGCGCAGATCTTTTCTACTACGCGACTTAATCAACAACTGAAAACGATGCTCGCCTTTCAACCGCGACAACGGCGCAGGCGCCGGACCAAGCACGCGGCACTTTCGCTCCTGATTCACCAGGTCGAGTTGTTTCCGCAGCTCTAAACTATCATTCCTCACCTTGCCAAGATCCGGCCCATGGACCAGCAAACTCGCGAGCGCCACGAACGGCGGATACGAATGATTCTGCCTGTATCGCAGTTCCTCTTCGTAAAACGCTGCATAGTCCTGCGCGCAAGCGTGTCGCAAAGCATAGTGGTACGGATGATAAGTCTGGATCAAGACTCGCCCGGGTCGATCACCACGACCAGCACGCCCTGCAACCTGCGTGATCAGTTGAAACGTTCGTTCCGCGGATCGGAAATCCGGCAACGCCAGACCCGCATCAACCGAAACCACGCCAACCAAAGTCACATTCGGAAAATCATGACCCTTGGCAAGCATCTGCGTACCGACAAGCGTATCGATACGGCCCGCGCTGAAGTCAATCAATGTCTGCTCAAAAACTTTTCGCCGCGCCGTGGTGTCGCGATCTATCCGTGCGACACGCAGGGCAGGGAACAGAAGCCGGAGCATTTCCTCGAGTTGCTCCGTACCTTCGCCAACGTAGTAGATGTATTTCTTTCCACACGACGGGCAAACGCGCGGCACGGCTTCGCGATGATTGCAGTAGTGACAAACAATCACGCGCTCGCTGCGATGATAAGTGAGCGTGACGTCGCAGTTAGGACACTGAACCGTCTCGCCACACGAACGACAAAGTATAAAACTCGAATACCCGCGGCGGTTGAGCAGGATGATCGACTGCTCGCCGCGCTCGCGCGTCTCGCGTATCGCTTCAAGCAGCTCGTCGGAAAACACGCGCGGCTTTCCATGTCGCACGAACACGTTCCGCATGTCGATGATCTTTGCTCCGGCCATCGGACGCGCGCCGATGCGCTCGGGCAGTGCGACAAAGTTGTACTTGCCTTTGCGCGCGTTGTGAAAAGACTCGAGCGAAGGCGTTGCTGAACCGAGAACAACCGTGGCCGACTCCTTTTGCGCGCGCACGATCGCGACGTCGCGTGCGTTGTAGTAAGGCGACTCCTGCTGGCGGTATGACGATTCGTGTTCTTCGTCGGCAACGATCAATCCGAGGTTTTTTACGGGCGCGAAGACAGCCGAGCGTGTTCCGATCACGACGCGTGCGTCACCGTTTCGAACACGCGTCCATTCGTCAAATCTTTCGCCCTTCTGAAGCGATGAGTGAAAGATCGCGACTTGATCGCCAAAGCGCGCGCGCAAACGTCGCGAGAAGACAGGCGTGAGCGCGATCTCCGGCACAAGCATCATGGCAGACCTGCCGAGGCTCAGCGCTTTGCTCATCGCGCGCATGTAGATCTCGGTCTTGCCGCTGCCGGTGACGCCGTGCAGCAGAAACGCTGAATACGCGCCGGAGTTCATCCGTAGTTCTATCTGCGTGAGCACGGATGATTGTGCAGGCGTGAGCGTGTGTTCTGCATCAGTGACACCGAACGTTTCTGCAAGTGGATCGCGTCGAATCGCGTCGTCGTAGATCTCGACCAATGATTTCTTTTCAAGTGACGTGATCGTCGAGGCGCTTACGTCTGCGGCTGTGAGCAGTGCCTGCAACGACATTGGACCATCATGGAGTGTCGTAAGAACACGCCTTTGAGTATCGGTCAGCTTCTGTTCGGTTGTATTTGATGTTAATCGAACGAAGCGGCGCAGTTTCGGTTTTACAAACTTCGAACCGGAGCGACTCTTCGGAGTCATACCCGGCGGCAGCGCCGCTCTGATCACTTCGCCAAGCGGACACGCGTAATAGTCTGCGACCCAGCGCGCGAGTTGCAATATCTCGGGATTGCAGACAGGTTCGGAGTCGACGAGCGTATGCGCGTCTTTTACATCCACTTCGCCAAGCTCTGCCGGAAGCTGATCGTGAAGACTGACAACATACCCGGTGACGAGGTTGCGGCCGAGTGGCACCACGAGGCGCGCGCCGACTTCTGCCTGAACACTCTGTTCGGGGCTCAGACGATAAGTGAACGTTTGAAAGACATGCAGCGGAACTGCGACTTCAGCGTATGAGGTGTCAGCCACGGATTTCACGGATGGCTATCAAGATAATCGCGGACCATCTTCAAGTCTTCCCACGTCTCGCGTTTCTTCGATGGATCGCGGAGCAGGTACGCGGGATGGAAGGTGGGCATCACTTTGATTCCTTTGTAATCCTGAAAGCGGCCGCGCAGTCGCGTGATGCCTTCGCGAGTGTCGAGCAGGTTTTTCATCGCAGTGTTGCCGAGCACTACGATTACTTTTGGTTGCACGATCGCGATCTCGCGCAGCAGGTACGGCTTGCACGTCGTTGCTTCTTCGGTTGTGGGAGCGCGATTACCTGGCGGGCGACAGCGGTTGACGTTTCCGATCAGAACGTCTTCACGCTTCATCCCGATCGCTTCGATGATCTTGGTGAGCAATTGCCCGGCGCGGCCGACAAACGGGCGTGACTGAATGTCTTCATCAGCGCCCGGCGCTTCTCCGACAAACATCAATCGCGCTTTTCGATTTCCTTCAGTGTGGACCACGTGCGTGCGTTCCAGATGCAATGGGCAGCGCGTGCAGTCGCCGATTTCGGCGTGGATCTGTTCGAACGTTTCCGTTGATGGCGTGAGTTTCACCGGCGCGGGCGCCATCTCGCCAAACAAGGACGTCACCGGCTCGGCAGCAGGAAGGTTCCCGATCGTAAAAGGCGGCCTTACCGGTTCAGGCCGCGATACAACGACTGCCTTTGCGAGCACCGGCTCCGCGGTCACCTGAATCCCCTCAACACCGAGCACCCGCAAGTGTTTGAGCTGCTTCTTCGTTTCAGCGATAAGATTGCGAACGTCTTCTTGCATCTTTTGTAGGGGCGGCCCTCTGTGGCCGCCCGCGGTTTGAT
>DATFDT010000102.1:0-37883 GCA_035251975.1 Pyrinomonadaceae bacterium
CCTCTGTGACCGCCCGTTTCACCGACAACACGTGTGTGCCGAGGAACGGGCGGCCACAGAGGACCGCCCCTACAGTTGCATCTAGGATCTCATTTAATTAAAAGCGCCCGGCATGGCCGACATGCCGGGCGAATCACAGGAGGAACCGAGTGTTATGGTCGTCACTATTCTTGCGACGATCCGTTAACCTCGACGTTCAGATGTCTTTCAGCACTTCACAGGTTGCTTGCACGAACTAATCGCGCTCGTAACGCAGCGCAACTCCATCACCACCAACTACCCATCCGATCTTCTTGTTGAAATTCAGCGAGTAAAGGTTTTGCTTCGTTGTCGATTCTTGTGGCACCCACGTCTTTCCCTCGTCACTGCTCCTGAGGATCGTGCCCGAGCGACCGATTGCCCAACCTTCATCATCGTTTAAAAACTGAATACTCAGCAACGTGACATTCGTGTTTGTGGGGATCACCTTCCACGTCTCACCACCGTCAGTCGTGCGCAACAATGTTCCACGCTCGCCAACGACCCACCCGTTTCTGTCGTCGCGAAAATCTACGTGATAGAGCGTGTTGCTGACGCCCACATTCTGCTTTACCCAGCTCGCGCCCGCATCACGCGTGAACAAAACCGTCCCCGCGTCGCCCACAATCCAACCGCGTTTGTCGCTGACGAAATCGATGTGTATCAACTCCACGCGACTCGGCGCGCGCTGCCGGCGCCAGGTTTCGCCACCGTCGTCCGTGTAAACAAGAATACTGTCCACGACGCGCTCGCGTTTGCTGATCGACCCGACAACCCAGCCTTTTTTCTTGCTCGAAAAGCGCACGCTGTACAACTCAACATCGGCGCCCTCGAACTCTTCCGGCAGGAAGATTCGCGACTGCACCCAAGTATTAGCGTCGCGAGTGATAAAGATCGAATTGCCGGCGAGAAAAAAGCCGGCTTCTTTGTCGCGAAAGTAGATGTCGTTTATGGCGGCTTTCGTGCCGACGTTCTGGCGCACCCACGTTTGACCGCCGTCCTGGGTGGAGCTCAGATAACCGCCGTCACCGCCGACCCAGCCACGTTTGCTGTCGAGAAAGTAGACAGTGTTGAGATCGTTTCCGCCGGTGTTGATCTTGAAGGGTATCCAGCCCTGGGCACGTGCTGACCCAGCCAGAGCCAGAAACACAACAAGAGCAGCAGAAAAGCGTGTTAGCTTCAGGGTTCTGGTACTCATAACTGATTTTGTTTTCAGTTTTGTACCTTAGGTTGGAGGCTTTAGACAAGAGAAACGCCACAAAAGGCACAAAAAGCACAAAATTCTCTTTTGCGCTTTCTGTGCCTTTTTGTGGCTGATTTCTTATTTCGAGTTAACTCGGTAAACGCGTCCATCGAGCACGACGACCACTCGCTCTCCCAACGAGAAGTAACTCCCGAGTTTCGTATTCTGCTTCAGCAAAGCGAAATACTCGTCGCTGCCAAACACGAGCACCGTCTCCGGCAGCTTCAATTCGGCTTTGAACTCCGAATCAGTCCATACGCCATCGATCAGATAGAACGTCTTGCCTGCGACGCGCTTCACAGCGTCCTTACGTACTTCGTCGTCTTTAATACGAAGCACATCCTGCTGTTCGCGCTGCATCTTGCTTTGCTGCACGGCGTCAGCACCAGTCACAATCACACTCTGCTCCATCGCCTTCGGACTTGACGCGGGACTGGGCGGCGCATTCATGTTTCCAAACCCACCACCCGTGGCTCCTCGACGGGTCAGCGGTTGCCTGGTCACGATATTGGTCGACACCGCGCCGTCTTCCAAAGCCAGGTACGACGTGTAAGGCGTCACGATTCCGTAGCGCGTGCCCAGATCGACGATCTCGTCGCGCAACTCCTTCTGCTCGCCATTCGAGCGCACTTGCTCCATCAGCCAGCCGACACGACGCGTCGCCCACAACCGCGGCAGGTAATCGTTTGCATCGGTGCGTAATGGAAAGCTCAGGTTCGTGTATGTGTAAGTCCGCGTGGAGCCGCCTGCTTTGCCACTCAACTGCAGTCGAATTGAATTGAGATCTGCTTCGTTGCTGTAGCGCCCGATCAATGTCACCTGCGAACCGCGAAATGCATCGGGAATATTGCGCGGGTACATCAGGTCTGTGCGCGCGCCGCCCATGTCGAGCTGCAGATCCGTAAGCACCGGATAGTTAACCTTCGAAAAGAAGTTAGAAACTTTCACTTCGAGATCTTCTTTCGGCTCGACGTAATCAGCGACGCCGCCATTCTCTGCGGCAAGCTTGTCCAGCAACGCCGTGTTCACGTCGTAACCGACACCGAACGTAAACAATCGCAGGCCGGGTCTCGAAGCTTTTCGTACGTTGTCGACTATTCGCGTGACGTTCGTCTCATCGACGGTCGGCAAACCGTCAGTCATAAACACGAGCATCTTCGGTCGCTCGCGATCCGTTTCACTGAACTGACGCAGCGACGCCAGTAACGACTGGTTGATGTTTGTTCCACCAACGGGCTTCAACTTCTTCACGAACGCTTCACCACGTGCACGACCTTTCTCATCGGCCGCGATCAAACCCGCTTCCATCAGGTGCTCTTCGCCGGCGAAGGAGATGATGTTGAAGCGATCTTGCGGGCGCAGGATGCGCACGCCGTACAGCAGTGCGCCGCGTGCTTTCTCCATCTTTCCTTCATCAGCCATCGAGCCAGATGTGTCGACGACGAACACCACGTCCTTCGCCGAGTATTCCTGCTCCGACCAATCATCTTTCGGCGAGATCATGAGGAGGAAGTAGCCTTGTTTTCCGGCTTCACGGTGTGTCAGCAAGGTCAGACCAAAGTCTTCCTTCGAGATCGTGTAGAACAATTGAAAGTCCTGCGGTTCCTTGCCGCTCTCACTCTCGAATGAGACGAGCGAGCGACGGTCGGTGCTGCGCTTCACGTCGATTGCGTGCGTGGGCGAGTAAACGTTGCGTACAGGATCTTTGCTTTCGACTTCGACTCGACCAGCAACCGAGCCGATCTGAGTTAACTGGCGGCCAGTGCCGAGTGGATAGCGATACGAAACCGTGCCACCTTCCGCGCGCACGACTTGCGTGTAAGTGATCTCGAGCTTCTTGTCGGAGTGCGGGAGGATCGGAAAGATGCTGGCCTGGAATAAGTCTTTGCCGGCGTATTCGAGCAATCCCGGATCGCGTTGGCGCCGGACGATCTCATCGTAAATCCGGCGTGCTTCTTCGCGCGACCTGACTTCACCGACGAGCCGTCGATCGCCGTCCCAGATTGCAAACTCGGCGATCGACGCTGATTCGGGAATCGGAAACAGGTACGTGCCCTCGAGGGTCGCTGCCGTGTCGTTGCGAAAGACCTGTTCGACGTGCGTGGTAGCGACTTGCGAGCTGATTTTCGTGTCGATCTTGATCGACTTGATTGGGAGAGCGCGGGGGAGAGGAACTGGTCGCGGGTCTGGACAGCGGCGGCACGGGCCCGGAACGATGACACCTTGGGCGCTGGCAATTGTCGCCAGGGCGCAGAGGATCGAAAAGGTCAACAAAACCCGCGTGATTATTTGAGTTTGCATACAAGATTCTCCGAAAGAATTAACATTGCTGGGAGGTAGAACGGCGCTCTCAGGTCGATCTTGCAGATCCGCGTAAATCCTCGGCTAAACTCTATCGCAGTTCCCTTAGCCGTTGATTGAAAATCAATACACTCGTCGCCACGGTGGTCACGACGAAGCCGCCAAAAGCGAGTGTGCGCTGCGGGCCGAAATGGTTCGAGGCGCTGCCCGCGACGAGGTTTCCGATCGGCATCGTGCCCATAAACGAAAGCAGAAACATGCTCATCACGCGGCCACGCATCTGATCCGTAACGAGCTTTTGCAGGAGAGTGTTAGTAATCGCGATCGAGCACACAAGGGCAAAGCCGAGGCCGAAGAGAAACATCAGGGAAAACTTCAGCAGCGAAGACAGCGCGAATCCCATGATACATATGCCAAACAGGATCGCGCCGCCGAGAACAAACCAGCCCTTCCTTCTGAAGTCGCCGAGATAAGTGACCAGCAGCGCTGCGAAGAACGCTCCCGCTCCTGCGGTGCCCATCAATAATGCCAGCCCAGTTTCGCCAAGATGGAAGATATCGCGCGCGTAGATCGGCACGAGACTGAAGTAAGGCGCGCCAAAGAGACTATTCACGGCCGCGAGTAACAACAACGACGACACACGCGGCCTGTTGCGAACGTAACGCAAGCCTTCGACGAGGTCACGCCAGATCGCGCGTTGCTTTCCGGAAGGCTCGAGTGAATTCGGACGCCGGTCCATTCGCACCATCCAAAGCGCCACCACGACTGCGATGAACGACAAGCCGTTCGCAAAGAAACAACCCGCGAGTCCAAACAGTCGAAACGCGACACCGGCCAGTGTTGGTCCAATCACGCGCGACAGTTGAAACTGTGTTGAGTTCAACGCGATCGCATTGGCGACGTCTTCACGACCAACGAGATCGTATGTCAGCGCCAGATACGAAGGACTCGCCAGCGACATGCAACAGCCAGTCACAAATGAAAAACCCAGCACCATCCAACGATTCACGACCGACGTTTCCACGAGAGCGGCGAGACCGAGAGCGGCGAGTCCGGCCATGACTTGCGTGTATAAAAGCAATCGACGTCGATCGATTCGATCGGCAAAGACGCCACCGAGCAGTGTCAGAACAAAACCGGGCGCTGTCGCCATGAACGCATCGAGTCCGAGCCAGAACGGCGAGTTGGTCAACTGTAAAACGAGCCAGCCTTGCGCAACCGCCTGCATCCACGTGCCGACATTCGAGAGAAACGCGCCGATCCAGAAGAGACGATAATTACGATGGGAAAGCGCGCGGAACATTCCGCTGCGGCGAGCGGTTACCGCAATCTCACTGGGCATGTCTTTGTGCTTTTTTGTGACGCAACGGGACGCCGGTGCCGCCGCGGCGGTCGGCGACGATCTCGGCCAGGATGGCGAGTGCGACCTCTTCGGGGCTAACGGCGCCGATGTCGAGGCCGATCGGTGCGTGAATCTTTCCGAGCTGCTCCTCCGAAACGCCCGCATCGCGCAGTCGCTCGATGACGATCGACGTGCGGCGCTTGCTGCCGATCAAACCGAGGTAGTTAGGATTCGCATCCACTGCGATGTGCATGCACTGTTCGTCTTCGTTATGACCTCTCGTCACGACTGCGACCGACACGCCACGACCATTTCCGACCGCTTTGCGCACTGCAGAACTCCAATCGTCAGCGACTAACAGTTCGATCTCTTCCTCGGGGAAGCGTTCGCGTTTGAGAAACTCGGCGCGGTCGTCGATCAAGGTCGTGTGATAGCCGGTGAACGCAGCCAGTCGCGCCAACGAAGCACCTACGTGTCCGGCGCCGCAAACAACGAGACGCGGCGCGGGTTGCAATCGTTCAAACAGCAGCGAAGTTTCATTGACTGTGAACATGCGCGTTTCTTCACGTGAAGCGAGAAAGTCCGGCGCCTTCTCGACGACCCACGAATCCAACTCGCCGACGCTGCCGAAAGTCCCACCATTCTCCTGGACCAGCAGCTTTGCGCCAATCGCTCCCGGACCAGTCACGAGCGTGACGACCACCGCTATCTCACCGCGTTCCAGTATTTGCTCAATCATCTTCGTAACGGAAGATGTTTGATTGCTTTTCTCGGTCATCGATGTTGTTACTTTGAGAGTTTCGGCTTAGCGAAGCCGATTGCAGACGCTGCCCGGCGCGCGAGCCAGAGCGGTCCAACCAGAAGATAAACGGGGTTCTTGAAAAACGCAGGTTGATTTCCCTCGATCGCGTGTCCGACAAACTGAAAAATCCAGCCGGCGAAGAACAGCGCCAGCGCCCAGCGCCAGTTGAAAAAGAACAACGGCAGAGAGATGACGATCAGCGGAATGCCTATGCTGTGCGAGAGACGGTTCATCGGATGCTGGTGTTTGGCCTTGTAGTTTGCGATGAAATCTTGTGACATCAGGATCAGTTACCCAATACCTCGACAAATATATCCATCGTGCCGCCACAAACCATTCCTTCCTCGCTCGCCTCGTCCGCGGTGAGCGAGAAGTGGTGCAAACGCGATTCACCGGAGCGCAGGGCCTGTTTCGCCTCGGCCCAAACCTCCGCCTCGATGCAACCGCCGCCCACCGTGCCTGCGACTTCGCCGTTCTGAAAGAAAAGCATTTTCGCACCACGCTGCTGCGGAGTCGAGCCACGCGTATGCGCGACGGTGGCCACGACGACGCGCTCGCCACGGTCGTTAGCGTCATTAATCAAGCGATACAAATCACGTTGCGGGATAGTGGACATGGAACTTTATGCTTCTTCGTTCGTGTGTTCTGTTGGAGAGTCTACGTCACCGCGACTAAAGTACAAAGTATTCTCTCTGCGTAACCTCTGCGTTCTCTGCGCCTCTGCGGTTCAAAGATATTTTCGTCTTCTTTTACCGCAGAGACGCAGAGAACGCAGAGGTTACGCAGAGGACGGCCCACTTTGCACTTGCGGCAAACTACTTTGTAATGTAAAGTCGCGCAGCATTCCTTAGCCGGAGCAGGAGGGCACGATGGAAGAAGAGCGGCAGTACGAGCCGGTACAACAGTACAACCCAGGCCCGCAGTACGACCCCGGCCCCAACCGCTTCACCTTCTTCGCTGGCGTGATCATGCCCGCCATCTCGATCACGGTTGAAGCCACCACCCACATCTGCGCTGATACCTTCTTCGATCCGATACCAACAATCTGGCATCTCCTGCTCGTGATCTTTGTGCCGCTCGCGCAGCTTCAAATCTGGTTTGCGATTCGCAGGCGCAGCTCTGACCGCCTGGCGCTCGCGAGTTTTCTGAACGCAATCACGATCGGTATCTCAATCTTCTACTCGATCGTGTATTTGCCGCTCACCCCACTCGCACTACTGGCGCTTTTGTTTGGTCTTGGCTTGTTGCCGCTCGCTCCGTTCCTGTCGCTCCTCGCCAGTTTGATCATGCGTCATCAACTGAAACGCTTGTCAGCCACGTTGCCGCAGCGCAGTTTTGCGCTCAAAGCAAGAGGTCTGCTCGCGGCTCTGGCTTTGACGGCCGCGCTCATCGGCATGGCTGAACTACCAGCGACAATAACAACGATCGGGTTTTACATGGCGACCTCATCGTCACCGCAAACACGTGCGGACGGGATTCGCTTCTTGCGTAACTACGGCAACAAGGATGCGATGCTGCGAAGCTGCTACGCTCGAAAAGGCTGGGCCACCGATCTGATCGGCTCCGCATTCGCAGTTCAAAGACCCATCACGCCGGACGAAGCTCAGAAAATCTATTACCGCGTGACTGGGGAAGCCTTCGACGTCTCCATCCCTGCGGAACGCGCTGGGGTAAACCTCAGGACACGAGACACTATTAACTTCGATCGCAATCAGGGCGGCGAGCAGGTCGGTGGCGGCAAGTTAGCAGGACTATCACTCGCGAGCTCGAAACTCGACGGCTCGGTGGATGCCGATGGTGGCGTGGGCTACATGGAGTGGACGCTCATCTTTCGGAACAACTCTAATCTACAACGCGAAGCACGCGCGGAAGTGCAACTGCCGCCGGGCGGTGTCGTCTCGCGATTGACGTTGTGGGTAAACGGTGAGGAGCGCGAAGCTGCGTTTGCAGGGCGTGGCCAGGTCAGAGAAGCTTATCAAAAAGTTGCGATTCAACAGCGGCGCGATCCGGTTCTCGTCACCACTGCCGGGCGCGATCGCGTTCTGGTCCAATGCTTCCCCGTGCCACCTGACCAGGGCGAGATGAAGATTCGTCTTGGTATCACGCTGCCGCTCGTACTCGAAGATGAGACTCACGCAAAGCTGTTGATGCCACACTTCGTTTCCAGAAACTTCAGTATTCCCGAGAATGTTTGGCACACGGTCTCGGTACAGGGAAAAACTGTGATGTGGCCGTTCAGTAACGTGTTCATGTCGAGCCGTGAACAAGACGTTTACAGCACGGGCGGTATGATCGACGACGACACGTTATCCGGGTCCGGCTCAACTATTACGTTGACGCGGAATGGCTCAAAAGCGATGTGGACCAAAGATCCTTTCAATCCAGGATTTGCTGTCACTCAATCCGTAAAAGAGCACACACCGGCACACTTGCGACGCATCGTTCTTGTGGTCGATACGTCTGAAACAATGCGAGGGCACATTCCATACATAGAGGCCGCGATCAGATCACTGCCATCCGACTTCGACGTAAAACTCATCTTAGCTGACGCTGATGGCCTTGCCGGCACCATCGCTTTGCCAAACTCGGGTCAGGATCTTGCCGCAATCCTCACGATTTTGCACCGTACGACTGGTGCCGGCGGCGCAGACAATGCGGCGGCGTTACTCAGAGGATGGGACGTTGCCGCACAAACACCCGGCAACAATGCGATTGTCTGGATTCACAGTCCTCAACGTCTGCTGCTTACTTCTGTGGATGATCTCAGACGGCGCTGGGAGCAGCGTCCGTATGGACCAACGCTCTATTCCGTTCAAACCATCCCGGGCGCCGACGAAATCGAGAAGCGGCTCGATGACATCGACGAAGTGAAATCTGTCGCGCGTACAGGACAGTTACAAACCGATCTTACAAATCTCTTCGCCCAACTTACCGGACGCGTGAAGACGTTGCAGTTCGTGAGATCCAGCAAGAAGTTAGACAAACGCTTGCAGATGTATGGGGGAGTTGAAACCTCTGGTCATCTCGCGAGGCTCTGGGCCAACGACGAAGTCGCGCGAATCCTGGCTCCGCGAGATGAGTCGTTAACTGCCGAAGCAAGGTCACTTGCCATTCAATATCAACTCGTGACGCCGGTGACCGGGGCCGTTGTGCTCGAAAATGCGGAGCAGTATCGCGCTTCCGGACTCCAGCCAGTCGACGCTGGAACCGTACCGACGATTCCGGAACCGGAGATAGCGGGTTTGTTGATCGTGGCGGGCGCGTTTTTTATCTGGCTCGCGTACATGAAGTATCGCAAACAGGGTCGCGGTAGCTGCACCGTATGAATCAGATACTCACCCCGCGCAATTGTAGGGGTGGCCCTCCGTGGCCACCCGTTTCTCGAATATTGCGTGGTTTGAACAACGGGCGGCCACGGAGGGCCGCCCCTACAGTTATTCTTGCATTACAAGTGATCGCGTTTTGGGACGTGTGGCGCTGGTACGTTTCGCGCGCAGTTTACTCGTGGGATCAACCGTGGGGTGTGCTCGCGCTAATCGCTGCGATCGTGTTTTTACTGGCATCACGCAAGCCGTGGCCGCAATCAGAAGGTTCCTTATTGCTACCAACGCTGCTCGTGATCTTTTACGCGGTGACGTATTTGTCTTTTGGACCACTCGCGCGAGCCACAGTCGCATTCACTGGATTAGCTGTTACGGCGAGCTCACTTCGTTTCGGAAAGTCGTTCCATGCGGGCTTGTTTGGCCTCTTCTATCTGTCGTTGCCGACATTGCCAACACTGCAATTCTTCGGCGGTTATCCGTTGCGAGTCGTGGTCGCCGACTTAACAGCTCCGATTCTGCGCATGAGTGGCTTTGCAGTGATTCCGGAAGGAACATGTTTGAACTGGGCGGGCAAGTTGATCTGGATCGACGCGCCGTGCAGCGGGATCAAGATGCTCTGGGTCGGACTGTTTTTAACGTTCGTGGTGTTGTGTCTATATGAATTGCCGTTGTTGAAGACGTTCTTGCTGTTGCCGCTCGTCGGCGTTGTGATCATGGCGACGAATGTGTTTCGCGCCGTGACGTTGTTTTATATCGAAGCCGGTGTTTTGAACGCGCCTTCGTGGGGACATGAATACGCCGGGGTGATTGCGTTCGCGTTGGAAGCAGCGGGGATCATCGGAATCGTGTTGCTGTTGAGAAGAAGGAATGTATGCGCCGTAGCTACGTCTGCTACATAATCGTGTGTGTGATAGCGGCATGGACGCCGTCTCTGACTCCGTTTTACGAGAGTCGCGTAACGAGCGCGCAAGTAACGCCGTTTCCGGGTTGGTCCAGCACGTTTGAAGGCAAGGCCCTGACGCCGTTGCCTCTCAACGAGATCGAGAAAACGTTTGCGTCTGACTTTCCCGGGCGGATGATGCGGTTCACTGACGGCGAGCGCGAAATCATCGTACGCTGGGTTACTGAAGCTACACGAATGTTGCATCCTGCGTCCGATTGTTTCCAGGGTCTTGGTTACACGGTGAAGCCACTCGCGGCGCATCGGGATCAGGATGGATCGTTGTGGGCCAGTTTCGCTGCTACGAAAGGCGACGAGCGATTGCTTATATACGATCGGATCATTTCTGATTCCGGTGAAACGTGGACGGACGTTTCGGCATGGTACTGGTCGGCGCTGCGACATGAAGGCAGCGGCTCATGGTGGGCGATAACAGTAGCTCAGAAACAGCGCTGAGGTCTATTATGTACAACCATGAAAAAGCTTGCGCCAATCACTCTCTTACTTTTGCTCGCGACCACTGTTTCCGCGCAGACCGCGCCCGACGCCGCCGAGCTCACGAAACTCCTGAACGATTTTCTCGCCGGCGCTTCACGCGGCGATGTTGCAGTTCACGAGCGCTTCTGGGCCGATGATCTGATCTACACACGTTCTGCTGGTCGTCGTGTAAACAAAGCCGAAGTGATGCAGGACGTGCGGACCACGCCTGCGCCGAAACCAAGCGATCCCAAAACGATCTACACTGCTGAAGACATTCGCATTCAACAGTACGGCGACACGGCAGTCGTGGCCTTTCGTCTCGTCGCAACGACGGAAAAGAATGTGGCGAATCTGCTGAACAGCGGCATGTTCGTCAAACGCAACGGCAAGTGGCAGGTAGTGAACTGGCAGTCGACGCGCATGCCGCGCACGGAAGCGGAGAGCAAAAGCGAAGTCACAACCGCAGACGCTGCGCTGCACGAAGCAATCGTCTCGGGCGACGTCGACAAACTCACGGCGCTAACTGATCCAAGCTTCGTCTGGACACATGGCGTGGGGCAAACGACACGTCAACAGTTGTTCGACGATCTGCGAGCGAAGAAAGTGAAGTATGGAAAGCCTGATCCGGCTAAGGTGAGTATTTCAGTTTACGGCGACACCGCCATCGTTCACGGCGATTCTTACACGCTAACCTTCATCAACCAACTGGGCGTCTGGCGCGCCGTCGCCCTCCACACCAGCACCTAAGACAGAATTAGTCACTAAGAATAGAACAAGTCAGGAAGAGGGGCTTGCCCCCGCTCGTCGAATCCAAGTAACGGCGGGGGCAAGCCCCTCTTCCTGACCTGTTCTATTCCTAAACTCTCTTTTCCCTACGCTCTCTGTGTGTTTTTGTGCCTTTTTGTGGCTAAAAATCTTTAAGGTTTGCGCGGCTTCGGAGGCGCGTCGTTTTGCTGCGCGTCCATTTGTGCACGACGCTGCTCGAGTTTTGCTCGCAAATTGTCGACTTCCGCGTCTGCATTCACAACCGCAACTTCCAATCGCGATCGGCTCGTCTCCGCGAGTTTCAACTGCGCACCCACTCGTCCTCTTTCACTCTCGAGCTGCTTCCTGCGCGTCTCTCGCGCCACCTCCGGACGGGTGCTTCCATAACCCTGCGTGGCCGCCTCTATATTCTCCGGCCGCAACGCATAATCAATCTGCTCGAGTCGCGCTTCGAAATCAGCGATCTTACCCTGGATATCCATCAACTGCCCGCGTATCTGCTCCGCCCGCTGCTCAGCACGAGTCAATCGCTCCATATCGAGCTGGTAGCGATCGTCCTCCTGCATCGACGTCAGCTTGTTATTAAGCCTGTTGACCTGGTTTGTAAGGTCTTTAATCGCCGACGACTCCGTATCGCCCTCTTCAGCAGGAGCAGGAGCCGGAGCGGTGACCTTTGGCTTCCAGCCCTGGAGCGTTTCGGAAGACTGCTCCTTCGTCTGGTCAGCGGTGCTGATGATCTTCACGTCGCCGGTTTCAGCAGGAGCCTTAGTGGAATCAGGAGGCGCGATTGTCGGATTTGTAATCACTGGCTTCGGTGCGGCCGGGGCTGACTTTCGAGTGCGCTTCTTCCGCCGCGTCTGCGCATCGCCTTCGACGAGGCAGAAGGTCACGACCAGGCATACGGCGATGAGGACTTTGACGTACTTGCGAATCCAAACAGGCATTGTGGTGCTCCTTCTCAAACCTGCCCCTAAGATACTCTCGGTATCAAGATGCCATCAAGCTCCAGCCAGATGCTTCAAGGTTTCCACGTCAGTTTCCTGCGCTTGTTCCAGCAAAATCCGGCAAAATCACGCTATTCGCGCCGCGCGACTACCTCATAAAGCGCATTCTTGAAAAACACACGCTTCAACCTGTCTCCGACGTGTCGGGGCGGCTTTTGACGCGCCCTCGCCCTCGCCTCGTCAACGTTACTCTTCGCACTCAAAATTTGCAGCGGCAGTCCGTCAAACAACGTTTCTGCAGCTTCAACTGTGAGGTGCGTCGTGTGATCGGCGAACGGCCCTACCTCATAGGGCACGCCCACTGCTCGCCAGCTCGAATGCACACCAGCCGCAACCGCGTACACCGGATGATGAACATTCACCGTGAAATACAACATGCCTCCCGGAACCAGAATTCGCGCCAGCTCGCAAACGATTCGCGCCGGCGATTCCGCATGGTCGACCACGTTATCACAAATCACGACGTCGAAACTCCGATCGCCAAACGGTAACGACTCGCCCATCGCAGCAACTGTCTGAGCACAACTCTGCCAGCGCGGAAAGAGACTTCGATAACTAACCGCAAGCGGATCAACTCCGATTCCGTGCTGCGAACCGAAGTAGAAAATCAATCCGTGCGCACCGCTGCCGACTTCGATCACACGCGCATCCGGCTCGATCGGCTGAAACGCCTCGAGCGTGTCGCGCACGCGTCGCGACGACTGAATCATCGCGCTGATGACTTCTTCTTCGCGGCCACGCAGGTGTTCCGCCTTCCGTTCCTGGTATGCAAGCTGGCGCGCCAGGGCCCGCTGCGCAAGTCTGTGACGAGTCTTTTCTCCCAAACGCATTACTGCTTTTGTTTATGTGTTTTTGTGCCTTTTTGTGGCTAAAAAGGCTGTACTTTGAAACTGATATTCGCGGCTGGCGCGGCATTCGTTAACGCTTCGATGCGAATGAGTTGCGCGCCGGCTTGAGCATACTCGCGCACATTCTCAGGCGTGATGTTCCCATCACACTCGATCGTGATCGTGCTCGACAATTCGCGCCCGACGGACGCCAATCGCGCAAACTCCTTCGCGCTCAGATCCTCGATCACGAGCACATCAGCATTAGCGTTTATCGCTTCACGTACGTCGTTCTCATTCGAGACTTGCACGGCGACCTTGTGCAGGTAACCCAGCTTCTCTTTCGCACTCTTCACTGCGCCACCGACCCCGCCGAGAATCGAAATGTGATTCGACGTCACCACCACACCATCGTCCAAACCAAACCTGCTGTTGTAACCACCGCCGAGCTCAACCGCGTATCGCTCGAGTGGACGCAATCCCGGTGTAGTCGCACGCGTGTCTGTGATCTGAGCGCCAGTGCCTTCGACTGCCTTCACGTACGCATTCGTGAGCGTCGCGATCCCGGAGAGTCGTTGTAAGAGATTCAGGGCTACACGTTCGGCGGAGATCAACACGTCAGCGAATCCAACCATCCGCGCGATCACTTTCCCGGCCTCGACCTCTTCACCATCCGAAACGAATGCTTCGAGTTGCTGCTGCGAGTCGAGGGTCAAAAACACTTCTTCCGCGGCTTCGAGGCCCGCAACGATCATGTTTTCACCGGCGACAAAACGAGCGCGAGCCCGCGTGTTACGGGCGATGATCGACTGCGTAGTGATATCGCCGCGTCCGAGATCTTCGCGAAGAAATAGACTGATTTGTGAGAAGAGTGCGCCTTCGTCGATCCAGTTCATTGCAGGTTCTCGACTGTCTGCTGGAGTTGAGACGACTGTTGCGCGATGGCAGCAATGCGCTCGCGCACTTCATTCACTCGCTCGACTGGCGCTCGTGACACAAAGTTGGGGTTGCTTAGTTGCGCTTCGAGCTTCGCGGCTTCGGCTTGCAGTTTTTCCTGTTCACGTTGCAAACGACGACGTTCTTGTTCGAAGTCAATCAAACCTTCGAGCGGCACTGCGAGTTCCGCTCCGCCAGCCAACACCGCGCGAGCCGACGCTTTCGGTGCTTCGAGTTGCTCAGTCACAGAAACGCCTGAAGCCCGAACGAGACGCGAGATCTGTTCGCGCGCCGCGGAGAACACTTTGCGCAGATTCTCGTCGGGCGCAAAAACAACGATCGGAATTCGCTCACCCGGCTTGATATTCATCTCGGAGCGAATGTTTCGCACGCGCGAGATCAGCTCGATGATCGCCTGCATCTCCGATTCAGCGGCTTCGTCAATCAAATTGGTCGCGCCTTCGGGATACGCAGTCAACATCACTGTCGGCTCAGCGCCTTGATACGCTGTGTGCAAACGCTTGTCGCCGGGCAGGCGCTGCCACAACTCCTCAGTGATGTAAGGCATGAACGGGTGCAGCAACCGCAGCGCTTGTTCGAGAACGGTTAACAGCCGAGTCCGCGCTTCTGTGCGTGCGTCGCTTGCTTGTTCCGCAGTTACATCGGCCTTCGCGAGTTCGATGTACCAGTCGCAAAAATCGTCCCAGAAGAAGTGGTACAAAGTCTGGACTGCGCCGTGAAACTCGTAAGCATTGATCGCCGCATTGAGGTCGCGTGCCGTTTTGTTCAGTCGTGAAACGATCCAGCGATCGTGTAGCGCCTTGCTCTGCTCGAGTATCTCCGGCTTAACTTCTGCATCTTCCGAGTTGAGCAAACAGAACCTCGCCGCGTTCCAAATTTTGTTGGCGAAGTTGCGATACGATTCGACCTGTTTCTCGTTCCAACGCGTGTCAGTGCTGCCGACCTGCGCGAGTGTGAGGCGCGTTGCATCCACGCCAAACTTGTCGAACACATCGATCGGATCGACGCCGTTCATCTTCGTCTTCGACATGCGCTGGCCTTGCGCGTCGAGAATCGTTCCCGTGATAAAGACGTCCGCGAACGGCTCCTTGCCGATGAACTTCATGCCCATCATCACCATGCGCGAAACCCAAAGGAAGATGATGTCGCGGGCGGTCACGAGCACTGAAGTCGGGTAGAAGGTTCGCAGGTCGTCAGTGTCGCTGGGCCAACCGAGTGTCGAGAACGGCCAGAGCGCCGATGAGAACCACGTGTCGAGCACGTCCGGATCCTGCGTCAGCTCGCTCTTGCCGGCTTTGGCGTGCGCTTCTTCTTCGGATCTGGCAACGATGACGTCGCCGCTTGGCGTGTACCAGGCGGGAATCTGGTGGCCCCACCAGAGTTGTCGCGAGATGGTCCAGTCGCGCAGGTTTTCGAGCCAGTCAGTGTAGACCTTCTTGTAAGGCGTTTCGGGAACGAACTTCGGCTTGTCTTCGCGCGACATCAAATCGAGCGCGAGATCGCGCAACTGGTCCATCTTCATGAACCACTGCGTCGAGATCAGGGGCTCGATGACCGTTTTGCAACGTTCGCATTTGGAGATCGAGAAGTCATAATCAACTACTTTGTCGAGCAGTCCGAGTGCTGCGAAATCATCAATAACCTTCTCGCGTGCCTTGTAACGATCCATACCGAGGAAGTCGGCGCCTGCGTCAGCAGTCATTTTCGCATGACTGTCGATCACAACGACCTGCGGCAGGTTGTGGCGCAGACCCATTTCGTAGTCGTTCGGATCGTGTGCCGGAGTGATCTTCACCGCACCCGTTCCAAATTCCGGATCGACGTACTCGTCAGCAATGATCGGAATCTCGCGGCCGGTGAGTGGCAGCATGATCGTCTGGCCCACGAGCTCGCGAAAACGATCGTCATTGGGGTTAACGGCAACGGCCGTATCGCCGAGCATTGTCTCGGGTCGTGTAGTCGCGACGGTTACACGCTCGTCGCTGTTCTTGATCGGATACTGGAGGTAATAAAGTTTTCCCGCTTGCGGCAGCTTCTCGACTTCGAGATCGGAGAGCACCGTCTGGTCCTGCGGGCACCAGTTAACGATACGATTGCCGCGATAGATCAGACCGTCCTCATAGAGACGCACAAACACGTCGCTTACGACACGCGAAAGGTCTTCGTTCATCGTGAACTTCTCGCGCGACCAGTCGACCGAGGCGCCTTCGCGACGCATCTGCACGGTGATCTGTCCGCCCGATTCACGTTTCCACTGCCAAACACGTTCGACGAACTTCTCACGCCCGAGATCGTGGCGCGTTTTGCCTTCCTTCTTCAGCGCGCGCGAGACCATTAGCTGCGTGGAGATGCCAGCGTGATCCATTCCCGGAAGCCAGAGGGTGCGATAGCCGCACATTCGTTTGTGCCGCGTCATGACATCCATGAGCGTATGCTGTAGCGCATGGCCCATGTGCAGCGAGCCGGTGACGTTTGGGGGCGGGATGACTATGGTGAACACCGGCGCGCCCGGATCCTTGTTAATTTCCGGCGCAAAATACCCATTCCTCTCCCACCGTTCGTAGTGGTGCTGCTCTGCCTCTTTAGGGTCGTACTGTTTGGGGATCTCCATGCGTAACTCTGTGCGTACCGGGATGAAAACGAAAAGCAACAGTCTACGCTAGAGGGTGCGGAAAGTTCAAAAATGGCGAAGAGGTGTGAATTGACTGGTGCTCTTAAAGTTCATCTATGACTGAGAAGGAAATCGCTCAAGATCTGTTGAACCGAATTCCGGACAATACAAGGCTCGAGGATATGGCGCTGCATTTAGAGTTTATAGCCGCGATGCGGAAGGGCCGTTTTGAGCTGTACAATGGTGATAGCGTTCCCATTGAAGAACTTGAAGAAGAGCTACGCTCTTGGACTATAAAAATTTGAGGTCCCAATTTGCGGCCTCAAGTTTTGAATGTTATTTCTGTTTTGTGTTTTAGGAGTTCCGCTGCTAATCTGTCCGCAATGCCTCACAAGAAAGACCTCACTACTACAAGTGTTGACGTTCCCGTTCAATTAATCGAGCGCAGAATCTACTTGATTTGTGGTCATAAGGTCATGATCGATGTTGATGGTGTCGCCATGTTGTCGAGTGTTCTTAATAGCGCACACGCCATTGAAGTAAACATCATGATCATGCGAGCCTTCATCAGACTTCGGCAGATGTTGGAATCGAACGAAGAACTTAATAGGAAGTTCGCTGCCGTGATTCGAAAGCTTTCGACTCATGACAAGTACTTCCGAGTTGTTTTCGACGAGCTCGGAAAGTTGACTGAACAGCCAAGTTCACCCCGCAAAACAATTGGATTTAAGGCAGACAGACAGATCTTGAGGTCACAAATTGTGACCTCAAATCAAAAAACGTCGTATTCCGGGGATTTTTCGAGTTTTTGAGGTTGCAAATTGCAACCTCAAAAAAAATAAAAGCAGGTGAGTATTAAAGTCACCTGCCCAGATAAACATTTCGAAGACGATCCTTACTTAGACTGTTTCTCGAGCTGCTGCTTGATCAACAACTCGGCCAGATCCGGGACCACTTCCCACGCAATCTCGCGCACCACTTTGTCCGACATCATCTCAACCACACGACGCGCAATCACGTCGATCATCTCGGAAGTGAGTTGACCGGGACTAAACGAAGTCGGAGCAGCAACTGGTTCCGGTTCGGCAGCGACCATCGGCTCCGGTTCAGGCTCGACAACCGAAACATCCTGCATCTCCGCCGCATACGGAACTTCCTGCGTATCAGCAAACGAAGAGTGAAGCTCTGGCTGATAACTCGACTCGTACACACTCGCCGCAGCTACAGCTTCCTTCACTTCAGGCTCTACAAACGTCCTCATCGGCGCCGCCGCTGCGAAAGCAGGTGTTTCAATGTGACCAGGCTCGTCATCGAGATCTAAAACAAAATCGTCATCAGCACTCGCGTGCACGGGCTCAAACTCGCCAAGGTCCAACAGCACGTCTGAATCGCTCCGGGAATCGTCGCGTGTCTCAGTTGTCATTGTTTCCTCACGTGGTAACGATTCCGTTTCGGCAACCGGTTGTTCCACCTTCTGTTCTTCATGGTCTATCAACGCCTGTTCGAGCGGCAATGTATCCGCCGTCGTGACTTCCAAATCGTAAGTATCCATCAACTCTTCCTCGGGCTCTTCGACCTTCGGAAGTTCTGCAGTTGGACTCTCTTTCTCGACCGGCGGGCTTGTCACGAGGGCTCCCACCCTGTCGATCAGTCGTCGAATTGATTGAAATGGTTTGGTCAAGATGTCATCCGCGCCAACTCTGCGCGCCTCCGCTTCGTCGAACGGCTCAAACGAGCCCACGAGCAGCATTACTGGGATGTGTTTCAGCTTCTCGTTTGTTTTGACGTATTCGCAGACCTCGTAGCCGTTGCGAGCCGGCATAAAGACGTCTGCCAGAACTATATCGGGTTGCAATTCCAGGAGCTGGTCAATGGCGTCCTGGCCATTGCCGAAAGTCACGACTCGCACACCTTCGTCAGCGAACGTAAGGTCGATAACTTTCTGAATGGTGGCCGAATCGTCGGCAAGTAGGAGTTTGCGTCCAGCTAGCAAAGCCATTCCTTTAGCTGAATTGCACCATCGGCGGGGCCTTGTGCGTATGCACGGATGGCGCGGGCAAGTCGAAACGAAGCGGGCCTCGGAATAAGGCCCGGTAGAAAACCTAACACCCGCGGTAAGCGGCAGTCAAGAGTTTGTTTTAGGCGCACGGTGTCGTCCTGATTCATTCCGACGGCTCGCGCCAGTGAACGTTCCGTTTGGTCGACAAAACTTAACGGCGCTTTCAATTACCACATCTGAACGCCACTAGCCGTTGTCGAAGTACCTCCCCAACGTTTTCAGACAGCGGCGGATCGGACTTCCGTTCCTCGGTTCGAGTCGGTAATAAAAGCGTAATGAAGCGTGGCACACACTCGTCGTAGTGATGCGCTCGAGCTGGCCCAGACTGTTGTAAGTCATCGTCTGAATCGCGCCCTGTGACTGGTTCGCAGGAGCAGGAGACTGCGTGCGCGTCGTCGCGCCGAAGTCGAAGTGGTACTGCACGTACGAGCTGAAGTTGTCGGCGTTGGTGAGCGTCGTGGGATAAGCAAACGTGTTGCGGTTCACGCTGTCCGGGCCGTTGTCCGTCAGGCGCAGGTAAGACGAGTCCGTCGCATCGTAGATATTCGACGTGCCTACCTGTCGCAGTTCCACTCGCGTCAGCAGTGATCATCAGGTACGACTGTTTGCCGGTTTGTGCGTCGAAGACTTTGCGCTGCACGGTGGGAAAGCCCAGCCGGAAACCAGGACTGGGAAAGCCGTTGTCCTCATCGAAATAGATGTAAGGACCAGAGCGCGTCCAGACCATTGAGGAGTAGGAGAGCGCCAGACCCAGATCGAGACCGTTTCGTCCCGGCAGACTCAGCAGCGGCAGACTCAAAGCCGCATCGCGCGTCAACATGCCATTGCCGGGCTGATTACGCGGATCTACGCGCGCCGAAATCAAAGACGAAGCCGCTACACTCGCCGCGCCGCTGAGCGTTATGGCCGCAAGCAAACTCGCAAACTCGCCTGACTCTTCAAACCCGCGCCGCACATACTCGCGTCCATGACTAGCGGCCCCGAGCGGCGTAGGCTGCGGACTCAAACAGCGCCCTCCCAAATTCGATAGCGGCTGACTTCAGCGACCACGCGCTCTCGTTGTAACCGGCGCGCAACTGATAGTTCCAGTACAGTGTTTCTTCGGAAGTGGCGCTGCGCACTAAAGCGACGTTGAAAAAGTTTTGTATGAACTGATCCTCATACAGCACTGGCAGAACTCTCATTCGCCGCCGTGCATGCGAGCGTAGCGTTTGCCCGCGCGCACCAGCCTGGTCCGAATCGCGCGGCGGGTCGCCAACCCGGCGCCCATCCCAGGGCTTTCTGGAATTTCTCTGTGAACGAATCGTAGAAGGAATCGGCGCCGGTGGTTCACGTTCGATCGACGACTCATGCTTCACGTCATCAAGATCGGGAAGCTCGCCTTCAGGCTTGCCCGGCCGCGGCGGCGGCGCAGTCTGCGGACCACGCCCCTGGCCCATCGCGCTGACAAACATTGAGACGCGCGGCACCGGCAGCAGTGCTAGACCAGTTAACAATACGAGCGCGATTCGCAGCGAGGACCCCAAAGCAACACGACGACACATGATGAGGACTCCTGTGAGTATGCAAACTGTTTTTAATTTACTCTTCGTCGCAGGGGGGCTCACGCGACAACTATTTTAGGGAGCAGTGTCGCGCACTCTACTCCTACTATGGACCATTGTCAAACTTACGAAGATTTTTAGGAAGGCACAAAAACTTATGGACCGGAGACCACGACGTCATCGGGTGTGTTGGGTTTGCCGTCAGGGCCGAGGGAGCGGAGGGAGTAATGGTCCGGCTGGCCTTCGTATTTGTACGGCCGGTGCCATGGATCGACACGAATCACGCGCGTGAGATAGCGCGGGCTGAGATGATCGATCAGGACCGATTCGCTGTCAGAAACAACAAACGAACCACGTTCGCGACGGAGTTCGGCCAGGGCTTTGGCGATGGTTGAAAGTTCGTCAGTAGCTGCAGAGCGTTTGACCTGATCGATCGCAGTAGCGAGTCCACTGACGTTTACCCACTCACGATTACCACTCTTGAACTCTGAAACTCGCCAAACTTTCGCCTCGCGCGCCAAACGGAAGTCTGCGCGAACAAACGCCTCTACCACCGCCGACGACTCCGATCCAAGCGACAACCCAAACGGCGAGATCTCTCTTATCCTCACATCATCGGAAGGCAGCGCAATGCCGAACAAAGTCGCCACCAAACACCGCGCACGCTTAGTCGTCAATTCCGTCTCCGACTTACTTCGCGCAAACTCCGACGGCGCATCACACTCATCTGACGGCAACTCAGCCCCAGCCGCACGCGCAATCACTTCCAACTGCTCCCAACGATCCGGCGCCGTTCTAATCTCGCGCAGCTCCCAATGCCCTTCGTTAAATCGCAGTCGAAATACAGTCTGAAGCTCCGCACTAACTTCCGCCCTCTCAGCCCCATTCGATCGAATCGACTGAATGCGAACCGCATCGCCAGGTAGAGACCAGCCGAGCATGGTCTGTATCACCTTGCGAGCATTTTTCTGGCTGATATCGGCGCGCGCCTCTGTCGGAATAAGGAGGCCGCAAAGAAGCACAAGGATTACGGAGGGTCGCATTAGGAGTCGGCAGTCTTCTTACCAATCAACATCTGCAACATGATCTGTAGCTGCGCGGTGGTGAACGGCTTTGGCAGAAACACAACCGCGCCCGCTGAAAAACTATCAGACGAGAGCTTCGGATCCTGTTCGGCAGTCATCATCATCACCGGAATCCGTTTCAGCCGGTCTTCCGATTTCATGTAACGGACCAGCTCCGGACCGGAAATATGCGGCATGACTACGTCGAGAATCGCGGCAGTGAAATTCGGATCCGCCTGCAGGATCTTGTAAGCCTCGCGCCCGTCGCGCGCCGTCACCACGTTGAAGTTTTCTTTCTCGAGAATCGTTGCGATGAGACGAAGAATCGCGGGGTCGTCATCAGCGACGAGCATACGCCGGTTATCGTTCGTAAGGGTGTCGTTGTTTTCCATGTGAGTGTTCTTCTCTTGTTTCAAATTTCCACTGCACGACAACTCTCACCAGCCTGCGTGGAAAGCTCCGCAGCGAGTTTGATTGCAGCCACCATACTCGAATGTTCGGCGAGTCCTTTGCCGGCGATGTCGAAAGCGGTGCCGTGGTCCACCGAAGTCCTGATGAAAGGCAGTCCGAGGGTTACGTTCACGGCCTCACCAAACGACAAACACTTTACCGGAATCATCGCCTGATCGTGATAACAGGCAACCACCGCATCAAACTCGCCTCGCGAGGCTCGCAGGAAAACGGTGTCTGCCGAGAACGGCCCCTGTACATTTATATCATCAATCCGGCGTGAAGCTTCGATCGCGGGCATGATTTCCGACGCCTCTTCCACTCCAAAGAGCCCGCCTTCAGCACCGTGTGGATTCAACGCGGCAACCGCAACTCGCGGGCGCTCGATGCCCCAACGCTGTAGCTCGCGATGCGTAAGACTGATCACTTTCACAAGGCGATCACGTTCGACCATCCGAATCGCTTCAGCGAGCGGAACGTGCGTCGACAAGAGAACGATGCGAAGGTTTGCAGCGACAAAGGCCATCGCGTATTCCTCGGCTCCAGTGAGATGAGCCAGAAACTCCGTGTGACCAGGAAAACTGTAACCACCGAGAAACAGCGCGCGCTTGTTGATCGGCGCAGTCGCAATCGCATCGATGCTGCCCGCGGCACACAACTCGACCGCCGCTTCGATGTATCCAGCCGCAGCTTTGCCGGCTGCGCCTGACTCGATGCCGGGCTCGATGAAACCGCTGATGTTGTCGAGGTGATAGATAACGGGTTCGGAGAAGTCATCGGGAAACGACTCTTCATAACGAATGATGTCGTAACCGGATTGCAGATCGAGTGTGCGTGCCGTATGAGCCAGCAACTGGGCATCGCCGATTATTACCGGCACGCAAACTCGTCTGATTTCTTCTTCGGCGACAGCTTTCAGAACAACTTCCGGCCCGATGCCGGCAGGGTCTCCCATCGTGATACCGATGCGCGGCAAAACTCGCCTCGGTCGAGGTCCCGAAGTCGTTGGGCTTTGTTCTGAGTGTCGCATTGCTTGAGGCGACGCACTGTTGTCCAGGGCGAGAACTCAGGGCGAGGCATTAACTATGCGCTAGCACTTTCAACACGCTCTTCAGCCTTGTAGATGTATTTGATGTTCCGCTTGAGCACGAGCAGATTGGGTGCACCCTTTCGATTGACCTTGAGCGCGCCGCGATCGTACCACTCGATCGTGCCTTCAATCTCTTCGCCATCAAGTAGAACAATAACCATCACTGTATGTGCGTCGATCTGTTTCTTGTAATAAAAGATCTCCGCGTTGGTTTCGTTGGGAGGCGGAATTCTTTTCTTAACCTGGACCGGCGTATGCTGCTGTGGAGCGCGTTGCTCTCTACCTTCATTTGAGGCGCGGGAACTCCCATTCGAACGCTCTCTGGGCTGCGGAACTTCTCGGGCTTTGCCCTTGACTTCCGCGAGTGTGGTTCTGATGAGTTTACGATTCACGTGATTATTACCTCCAAAAATCTATGACGGGCGGTTACACCCAGTCGAGAACTACCAATGTATAGGACACAGGTTTGATGTTCAGAACAGTGTCAAAGCTCTCGCAGGCTGCGGCCCATCCGAGGAGAGGAACGAACTATACCCGTAATGGAATTTCCTGCAAGGAATGCCGGACATGCTACACAACAAAACCAGAAAAAGCAAAGGAGAAAAACCGTCCTGCTAGCAAAGATTTAGATGCAAGAAACGATGCAAGCAAAGGCGCGGCTGCGGGCGTAATTTTTCTCTGTGCAACCTCTGTGTTCTCTGTGTCTCTGTGGTGAATTTCCGGCAATACAACCATAGAGACACAGAGAACACAGAGGTTGCACAGAGAAGCAGTTCAAATCAGGTCGCCGCTCAAAAAAATAGGCAGGATTACAGTATTTTCATGATTGACGGTTCGGCCGCGACAACCATGAAAAGCAGTAATCCTGCCCAAAATGATCTCTAGTCAGCCTTCTTTCGAATGAAAGTCGGAACATCGAGATCATCAACACGAGGAGAACCCATCATCGGCCTTGGGAGGTCGTCGGCGGGCCGTGCTACGTAACGCGGTGGCGGCGCGGGAATCGCCGTTGTCGCAGCGGCAGACGCTACTGATGTGATTTCTCTGTCAAAACCTGTCGCGATCACAGTGATCTTCATTTCGTCAGTCAGACTCTCGTCGATCACTGCGCCAAAAATTATGTTTGCATCATCGTCAGCAGACTCGCGAATGATCGACGACGCAGCGTTTACTTCAAACAACGTCAGATCGGGTCCGCCAGTGATGTTGATCAAAACACCCTTGGCGCCCTGAATCGTGGCTTCCTCGAGCAGCGGTGACGAGATCGCCTGCTGAGTCGCTTCGATCGCGCGGTTCTCACCAGTCGCTCTGCCCGCGCCCATCAAAGCCATTCCCATCCCCTGCATGATCGACTTCACGTCAGCGAAGTCGAGATTGATCAAACCCGGCACAGTGATCAGATCACTGATGCCTTGTACTGCCTGGCGCAACACGTCGTCAGCAACTTTGAACGAGTCAGCGAGTGACACGCCACGATCGACAGTGTGCAGCAATCGCTCGTTTGGAATCGTGATCACAGTGTCGACGCACTCGCGCAACTCACGCAGTCCGTTATCCGCCTGCTGCATGCGACGTCGACCTTCGAAATGAAACGGCTTCGTTACAACTGCTACTGTCAGCGCGTCAAGCTCAGTAGCGAGTGACGCGATGATCGGCGCTGAACCAGTTCCGGTACCGCCGCCAAGACCAGTTGTTACGAAGACCATGTCCGCGCCTTCGAGCACTTCAATGATCTTGTCAGTGTCTTCCAAGGCAGCTTCGCGGCCAACATTAGGATCGGCGCCCGCACCGAGTCCTTTAGTTAAACGACTGCCGAGTTGGATCTTGATCGGCGCGCGCGAACGCTTCAACGCCTGGAGATCAGTATTCGCAACTAAAAATTCAATACCTTCGATGCCGGCTTCGATCATGCGATTGACAGCATTGCTGCCACCGCCGCCGATGCCGATCACTTTTATCCGCGCACCAGTGAGTGGCGGATCATCATCAATAAAAATATTAATGCCCGTGCCCGGTTGACGAGTGTCCGGTGTCATAGTTAGTTCCTCTCTCCCAAAACGGGATGGCTTCCAAGGCCGCTTCCTTCTATGTTGGGGTTCTTGAGCCACTGGCCTCGATATCTGGCGGACAATATCTTGTGCAACCGGGGCGCAAGCATACAACAACTTGTCAGAAAATACTACCGAATCTATTTTTAAAACGTGACACGAAGTGCGTCAGCTTACCTGTCGATCCGCGCCTGCTAACCCCAGTTCGTATCTCCGCTGCCTGAGTGCGATGCGCGAGCAGTGCGAGACCCGCAGCGGCAGTCCATGCCGGACTCTGAATGTCTTCAACCAACCCACCAAAACGATCACGCTCGGGATAACCAATGCGCACCGGCGCATCGAATACCTGTTCTGCGATCTCAGTCATGCCGTGCAGCAAGGCACCACCGCCGGTCAACACGACGCCGCTCGAGAGTTGTCTCTCCCAACCCGCGTCTTTGATCTCGTCAGCGACGTGCATCAACACTTCTTCAGCACGCGGCTGCAGAATGTCGCAAAGGATCTGACGCGAGAGTTGACGTGGTGGACGTCCACCGACAGACGGCACATCGACGAGCTCACCGCGTTCCATCTCACTCAAAGAGCTGCTGCACGCGCAGCCGACAGTTCGCTTGATCTTCTCGGCCTCCGGAATCGGCGTGCGAAGACCGAAAGCAATATCGTTCGTGAAGTGCGAGCCGCCGAGCGGGAAAACTGCTGTGTGCTGAACAGCTCCACGCTGGTAAATGATCAGTCCCGTGGTCTCTGCGCCGACGTCGACGAGTGCAGCTCCAAACTCTTTATCATCTTCAGTTAACGACGCTTCCGCGGCTGCGAGCTGTTCCAGAACCATGTCTGCGACGACAAGACCCGCGCGATTCACTGCGTTGATTGCGTTCTGGCGCGCCGTCACGGGACTCGTCACGATGTGAACCTTCACGGCGAGACGCGCGCCGATCATGCCGACTGGATCGTTAATGCCATCCTGATCGTCGACGATGAACTCCTGCGGCAGTCGATCGACGATCTCGCGTCCGGCCGGAAGTTGAATCGCGCACGCTGAGTCGATTGCGCGTCGCACGTCTTCAGCAACGATCTCGCGGTCGCGACCGGAGACAGCCACGATCGCCTGCCCGTTGAAACCGAGTATGTGTGACCCGGCGAGATTGATCGTGACCTCTTCGGCTTCGAGTCCACTCATACGCTCTGCGTCTTCGACTGCTTTCTTGATGGCATCGACTGCTGCATCGGGATTGACGATCACGCCTTTGCGCAACCCGCGCGCTTCTGCTTCTCCGATGCCGACCACTTCGAGCAATCCACCTTCACCAGGTTCGCCGGCGATACACGTCACCTTACTTGTCCCGATGTCGAGACCGATCGTGTGCTGTGTTCGCTTGGCCATGTCGGGGGCTCTTTAGTTGTTAGGACGAGCCGGCGCTACCACGCTCGGCTCTGTTAATTGGTTGCCGGTTACTAACCCAACGATCGCTCTTTTCCCCTGTGTGAGATCGATGTAGCTGATCAGTGGTCCGCGTACGGTCTGCCGCTGAGCATCGAGAACGCTCAAGGCTTTACTGAGCCGCGCGCTCTGCTCCTGCGATCCGAGTCGAACTTCGATCTGCGAATCATCACCCGCGAGCTGCACGCGCACGTCGCGCAAATCGAGTAGATTTACTTCGCTCACACGTTCTGAAATCCCCTGTCCGCTCCAGTCACGTTGCAACTCGAGAAATTTTTTCACTCGATCGCGATTCTCGGTACGCGCAGTGTTCGAATCTTCCTCGTTCCAACCGCGCAGGAAGAATGCGGGCATTTGATCGGTCGTCGACATCTCACCGAGAGAGACTGCATCGTCATCGACCCAGATGAATCTTCCGGCCGCGTTACGCACAACCGCCTTCGGCTCGCGCTCGGTAATTCGAATGCGGATGCCGTCAGGAAGAACACGCGTGACGACTGCCGTGCGCACCCACGGCAAACGCTCGAGATGAGTGCTGAGCTGTTGCAGATCGGCTTGCCACACACCTGTTTCACTCACATCGCGACGAACGACACTCTTGATGTCGTCAACCGAAGCGCGTGACGCGCCGCGAGTCTCGATCGTTCGCACCTGAAAGAAGCTTGCCGACGCGGCCGCACGGTATCCAACGAACGCGATCAGCGCGATGATCGCAATCACACCGATCCGGAGCGCGAGCGGCACATACGTCAAAAGCGATCGCAGCCGCGCGGCAACGTTTGCATCCGATGCGCGCTTCGCCGGACGCTGACCCACACCCGACTTGCTCCTGCCGATGCCGCTACGATTACCAACCTTCTGCGCCACGACCTGTTCTCTCATCGCTCACCACTCCTTTCTTCGGATTTATCAGCGTTATCCGTGTTCTCTGGTTTTGCTCTCCAGAGTTCAACCTCATACTCCAACTCGATTCCCTGCTCGCGTCGCACGCGTTCACGAATCTCTTCCGCGAGCGCAAGCGCATCTTCCGCACGCGCGTTCTCACCTTCAGTGACGATGAAGTTCGCGTGTACAGGCGAGACGATTGCACTGCCGCGTCGCTGTCCCTTCATTCCCATCTCGTCGATCATTTTGCCGGTGCCGATCCCGCTTGCTGGTGGGTTCTTGAAAAAACAACCCGCGGAACGCGAACCGTGCGGTTGAGTCGCGAGTCGACGACTCTTCGCATCATCCATGCGCGCCTTGATCTGTTCGGGATCGTCAGGCTTGAGACGCAACGTCGCGCCAAGCAACAACTCGCCTTCTCGGAATGAAGTGTGACGATAGTTCCACTCGATACTACTGCCTGCTATCTCAACCACCTTGCCTTCACGAGCCACACGTACCTTTTCAGTTACGGTTCCGATCTCGTGATCGTACGCACCGGCATTCATCCAGAGCGCGCCACCGACTGTGCCCGGAATGCCGCCGAGTCCCTCGATGCCTGACAAGCCCGCGCGCGAAACATCGATACAGAGTCGCGGCAGCGAGTAACCCGCGCTTACCGAAACCAGCTCACCGTCGATGTGGACTTTGCCTTTCATGTTGCTCAGATTGAGAACGATGTAGTGATGATCGGCATCGTCCGCAAGCACGTTGCTGCCGGAGCCGAGGGGTCGCCACCCGATGCCCGCTTTATCAAGTTCATAAACGATCGCCGCTGCCTGCTCTTCGGTGTCCGGGGTGATGACCCAATCGATCGCGCCACCGACGCGCAAACTCGTCAGCTCCGCGAAACGCTTTCCACGTTCCGCACGCACACCCAACAGCGCCGCGATCTCTTCGACTGCGCGATCTCGATCCGTAAAGTTTTTATCCGTTAGATCCGTGGCCAATTTCTTTTTCTTTCAACAACCCGAGCAGTTGATCGGCAATTCGATTCACCGTGCCGGCGCCGAGCGTCAACACGAGATCACCCGGCTGAACGTGCTCGCGCATAATCTCTGCAGCGTTATCGAGCGAGCCGATGTAGTTCGCGTCCTTATGTCCGAAACGTTTGATGGCAGCCGTTAGCGCTTCTGCCGTTACACCTTCAATCGGATCCTCACTCGCCGCGTAAATGTCCGTGATGAACAGTACGTCAGCGTTATTGAATGAGCGCGCAAACTCCTGCATCAGATCGTGCGTTCGCGAGTAACGATGCGGCTGAAACAACACGACGATGCGCCGTCCGCCTGAACCGAGCTTAGCGGCAGCAAGCGTGGCCCTGATCTCGGTCGGGTGATGCCCATAATCGTCAACGACAAGCACGTCATCAACTTCACCTTTCGCCTGAAACCTGCGACCCGCGCCCGTGAACTGGTGCAGCCCCTCGACGATTTTTTCGAACGACACTTCCAACTCGAAACCGACTGCGATCGCAGCGAGCGCGTTGTAGACGTTATGCACTCCCGGTACGCGCAGGATCATCTCGCCCATCACATCTGTCCCACGCCAGACGGTGAACGACGATCCGAAGTTGCTGTCGTGCCTGATTCCGTGCGCCGAAACGTCAGCCTGCGCGCTCAAGCCGTAAGTCATGCGTCGCCGTTCGAGCAGTGGAATGATCGCCTGCACGTTCGGATCGTCGAGACATAAAACCGACGAGCCGTAGAACGGGACTTTGTTGACGAAGTTTGCGAAGCAGGCACGCACGTCGTCCATATCGTGGTAGTAGTCCATGTGCTCGCGATCGATGTTGGTGACGACGGCGATCGTGGGCGTCAACATCAGAAACGATCGATCGCTCTCGTCGGCTTCAACGACCATCAAGTCGCTGGTGCCAAGGTGAGCATTCGATCCAAACGCGCCCACAACGCCGCCGACGACCATAGTGGGATCAAGCCCCGCGTGGCCCAGGACTGTCGCCACCATCGATGTGGTGGTTGTCTTTCCATGCGAGCCCGCGACGGCGACGGTGTGCGGTTTGAGTCGCATCAACTCAGCAAGCATCTCGGCGCGTGGGATCACAGGGATCGAGCGGCGATTAGCTTCGATGATCTCGGGATTGTCATCACGCACCGCAGTTGATCTGACGACGACGTGTGGATGTCCGACGTTCTCAGCCGCATGTCCTTCAAAGATCTCAACACCCATCTGTTGCAGGCGATCGGTGACGTTCGAGCGTTTTAGATCGGAGCCCGAGACGCGGAAGCCGAGATTGACGAGCACCTCGGCGATGCCGGACATGCCGATGCCTCCGATACCTACGAAATGGACGTGTTGAATTCGACGAAACATTTTTTAGCCACAAAAAGGCACAAAAAGCACACAAGCTAAGCGATCAGTTCCTCGATCATATCTACAGCGGCGGCGGCTGCGTCGCCGTGGGCTAGCTTTCGACTAGCTTCTTCCATGCGATCTATATCTTCCGGCGTTTGCACCAGTTTCTCGATCTCCGTTGCTAATCGTTCTCCACTTAGATCCTGCTGCAAGATCATTCGCGCGGCGCCCGCCGACTCTAGTGCTTCGGCATTCTTGCGCTGGTGATCGTCGGCGGCGAGCGGAAACGGCACCATGATCGACGCCTTACCGGCAGCTATTAGTTCTGCGGTCGTCGTAGCGCCTGCGCGACACAACACGAGATCCGCTTCCGCGAAGTCTGCCATCATGTTGTCAATGTAACTACGAACGTCGCCACGCTCGCTCCAACTCGCGGCCTCGTACGCCGCCTTTACCTTTTCAAAATCGGCCGGCCCTGTCTGGTGCTTGATGCGAAGCTCCACGGGCAGCGACTTTAACTTCGGCAACGCTGCGACCATCGCCTCATTGATCGCGCGCGCGCCCTGCGAGCCACCAAAGACCAGAAGAAAAAACCTTCCCGGCTCGCGTCGTTTCGGCGGTATTTCAAAAAACTCGCGCCGCACCGGATTGCCTGTCACCTTCGCTTTACCACGAAAGTACGGCACCGCCTGTTCGAACGAAACCGCTGCACGATCGACGAAGCGGGCAAGCACGCGATTGGTCCAACCCGGCAGCGCGTTCGACTCCATCACGAGTGTCGGACGATTCGTCAGTGCGGCCGTCAGAACAACCGGACCAGAAACATAACCACCGGCGCCAACAACCACATCCGGTTGAAACTGTCGCATCAGTTTGCGCGCCGAATTAAAACTCTTCGGTAGCAAAGCAACACCTTTCATCCGTGCGCCGAGACTCACATTCTTCAACCCGGCACTTTCAATGAGCGATAATTCAAAACCAGCTTGCGGCACCAAACGAGTCTCTAACCCTCTTGCGGTCCCGACGAAATGCACTTTCGAAGTCGCATCGCGCCGCATGATCTCCTGGGCCACTGCGATTCCCGGATAGATGTGTCCGCCTGTGCCACCGGCAGCAATCATTACTCGCATTTCAATGATCAAAAGCCGTCATGTTCAACTTCTCTCGCTCGCGCAACTTTGTCGTCGCTTTCTCAAACAATCCGACGTCGAGCGATCCGCTCGCGTGCTGCGAAACATTGAGCAATATTCCGACCGCCGCGAGCGTCGGTACGAGCGACGATCCACCGTACGAAATAAACGGCAGCGGAATTCCCTTTGTCGGCACGAGCGAGAGCACGACACTAATATTAAAGAGCGCCTGCGCGACAATGCTTGTCACGATTCCAAGACTCAGCAACATCCCAAACCGATCCGGCGCTAACAACGCCGTGCGCACGCCGCGCCAGAGAAAAAGCGCAAATACTGCGACGACAGCAAGCGCACCGACTAATCCAAGCTCTTCGCCAACAACTGCGAAGATGAAATCGGAATGTGCGAACGGCAGAAACAGCATCTTCTGTTTCCCCTGTGCGAAGCCGAGGCCGTTCGTTCCTCCGGATCCGATCGCGATCAACGACTGCACCACCTGAAAACCGCCACCCTGCTGATCGGCCCATGGATCGAGAAATGTCATCAGACGTTTTAGTCGCCACGGCACCAGGATCAACAAGCCCGCAGCTACGACCAAAGCAGGTGCAGCCGCCAACGCAAGGTGACGTACGCGCGCACCCGCGGTGAAAATCACAACTGTAAAGATCAGCGCCAGCATCATCGCGGTGCCGAAGTCCGGTTCGATCACAACGAGCGCGGCTAAAAAACCTGTCACCACACCGCACGGAACAAACGTGCGCCAGAAGTCTCCTTCTTCACCCGCGCGCTTCTCGAGGAAGTACGCAAGAAAAATGATGAGCGAGAGTTTTGATATCTCGCTGGGTTGAAGGTTGACGCCCGGAAGTTTTATCCAGCGATGCGCGCCGTTCACACTGCTAAAACCAAACACCGAAACGAGACCAATCGTGCAAAGAATCAGCAGCGTGTAAACAATCCGGCGGCTCTTCAATTGTTGATAGTTGAACTGCATGGCGAGCAGCATCACGACGAATCCGATCGCGACCCAAACCCCTTGCTTCAGCACGTAGTGAAACTGGTTGCCGTTCTCCTTCTGCGCCAACACCGCAGACGCGCTGTAGACCATCACGACGCCGAACAGCGCGAGGCCGACCGTCGCCGCGAAGAGCCATTTATCTGGTGCTAATTTCCGAGCCATCTCAAAAAGGATTACTCACGCAGCGGCGCAGCGGCGCAACGCCAGCACTTACTCGTTGCGCCGTTGCGTCGCTGCGCGAGAAACCTCGTCTTTGAACACCTTCCCTCGGTGTTCGAAACTGTCAAACATGTCGAAGCTCGCACATGCCGGCGCGAGCAGAACCACGTCACCTTTTTCAGCAGCCGCATATGAACGAGCAACTGCGTCTTTCATGTCGGAGGCACGCTCGAATGGCGCGCTTGTTCCCAACTCGTTCACGATCGTCTCTGCGTCCTCGCCGATGAGCACGAGCTTTCTCACGGTGGCGCGTACCAGCGGTTCGAGCGGTCCGTACGGCGCTTTCTTCCCTTTACCACCGAGAATCAACACAACCTTTCCCGTCTCATGCTCGAATGCCTCAAGTGCCTTTAACGTCGCATCGACACTCGTTGCTTTCGAGTCGTTGTAAAACTTCACTCCCTCGATCTCGGTTACAAATTCCAGCCGGTGCTCAACCGGATCAAACCGCCGCGCAGTCCCATTCATTGATTCAATCGACGAGCCCGCCGCGATTCCTGCTGCCATCGCAGCCGCGACATTCTCGACGTTGTGCATTCCACGCAGTTTCATCTCATCAACGTTCAGCAACACTTGCCCGCGATAAATCAGCTCACGGCCGCGCAGGAAAACTCCATCCTCGATCTCTTTCCTGACGCTGAACTGCATCACCTTCGCGCGCAAGCCGCTCGCCCACGACGAAACCGTCGGATCGTCCGCATTGAGCACCGCTGTGTCTTCCGCGGTCTGATTCATAAAGATCCGGTGCTTCGCGGCAGCGTAGTCGTTGAAAGTCTCGTAACGATCCATGTGATTCGGCGTCACGTTCAGCACGACTGCAATCGAGGGACGAAACGTCTTGATCGTCTCGAGCTGAAAACTCGAAAGCTCTGCGACCGTCCAACCATCGTCGCGCGAAGTCTCAATCATCGAGATCAGCGCTTTGCCGATGTTGCCGCCGACCTGCACCTTCAATCCCGCGTCGCGCAGCAGCTCACCGATCAGTGACGTTGTTGTTGTCTTGCCGTTACTGCCGGTGATGGCAACGATGCGACCTTTCAAATATCGATACGCGAGCTCGACTTCACCGATGATTTCCGCACCCGCTCGCTCGGCATAACGGATCGGAATGATCGTCGCCGGAACACCAGGACTAACAACCACGAGATCGAGTTGATCGAGTAACCAACTCGGCGGCTCGCCCGGCAACAAACCCACGCCCAACTCTTTCAGCGCCAAAGCCTCGGGCGTCCATTTCTCGATCGGCTTCTGATCGGTGAGCGCGACGACCGCGCCCTGACCCACAAGGAACTTAGCTGCACCAATCCCACTGCGTGCCGCCCCAACAATCAAAACTTTCTTGCCACTAAGAGCCACAAAAACGATTAACGCAATTTCAAAGTCGAGAGACTCAACAACGCGAATAAGATTGCCAATATTAAAAACCGGAAGACGATCTTCGACTCCTTCCAGTCCTGCATCTCGAAGTGATGATGCAACGGCGTCATCTTAAATAGGCGTCGCCCGGTGCCGGTCGTGCGTCTCGTCATTTTAAATACACCCACCTGCAACATCACCGACAACGCTTCAATCACAAACACACCGCCGACCATCAGCAACATAAACTCCTGCTTGGTCAGCACCGCCACCGTTCCCATTGCGCCGCCGATCGCGAGACTCCCGACGTCGCCCATGAACACCTGCGCGGGCGGCGCGTTGTACCAGAGAAACCCGAGACTCGCCCCGACCATCGCACCGCAAAAAACTGTTAACTCAGCGGCTTCGGGTCGATGAGTAATGTCCAAATAGTTCGCCCAACGTGCGTCACTACTGACATAGGTGAAACCGGTCAACGCACCCATCGCGATTACAGTCACGCTGGTCGCCAACCCATCCAGGCCGTCCGTGAGGTTCACCGCGTTCGATGATCCCAACAGCACCACCGCGATCAAAATCAAATATAAATAAGGACCGATGTAGCTCACCCCGAACGGATCCTTTGTCGCTTTAAAAAACGGAATAAGGACGTTCCACGAATAGCCAGTACCTCCGAATGACTTCGTCGCCGTGAACAGCACTGCCCAAACGCCCACAGCGACTAGCAATTGCGCCAATAATTTTTGTCGTCCTGTTAGTCCTAGACTTCGCTGCTTCGCCATCTTGGAGTAGTCATCGACGAAACCAACCCCGGCGAAAAGCAACGTCGCAATTATCGCGGTCCAGGCATACACACTGGAGAGTCGCGCCCATAGCAGTGTCGAGATCAAAACCGATCCGACGATCAGCACGCCGCCCATCGTCGGTGTGCCGCGTTTGACCTGGTGCGCCTGCGGGCCTTCTTCGCGGATCTGCTGGCCCACCTTCCACTCTTTCAACGCTTCAATGAGCTTGCCGCCGAAGAACAGCGATATCAGAAGCGCCGTGATCGTCGCGTAAGCAGTGCGAAACGTGACGTACTGAAAGACGTTGAGCGCCTTTACGAGATACCAATCCTTGTCCTTGAAATGGACGTAGAGGAGTTCGTACAGGAAGTAGTAGATCAACTTTCGTCTTCTCCCGCCAACGGAAAACGCTCACGCAACGCTTTCACCACTTTATCCGTCGCCACACCTCGCGAACCCTTGATCAAAATCAGATCGCCCTCTTTCACTTCCCTGATCAACTCGTCGGCGACTTCATCTGACGAATCGAAAAACCTTGTCGCCGCGAGTCCTGCGTCGCTCGCACCCGCAACGATCTCTTTACCCAAACCGCGAACGCCCCACAACACATCGATCCCGCTGCCCGCGATCTCTTTTCCGACATCGCGGTGCAACGACACCTCATCAGGTCCGAGCTCGAGCATCTCTCCCGCGATCACAACCAATCGCTTACGCCCGCGACCACCTTCCGCCATCGTTCGCACCATATTCAATAACGAGCGCGGATTTGAGTTGTACGAGTCGTCAATCACCGTGAACCCCGCTGCGAAATCAAAAACTTCACCACGCATCTTCGGTGGCTGCGCTGTCTTCAACGCCGCTGCTATCTCTTCCGGCGGTATCGAGAACGCTGTTCCAACTGCCGACGCCGCAAGCGCGTTGCTCAAGTTGTGACGACCACTCATGTGAAGCAACGCACGCGCTTCACCCAACGGCGTTCGCAAACGAAACTCAATCTTTCCAAGCGAGCGTGTATCAATCTCGCTCGCGGAAATGTCGGCAACGTTGTCGATACCAAACGTCAACGTGCGACCGCCATGCTTATCGCGCATCTTCATCACGAGCGCGTCGTCGGCGTTGAGAATCGCTGTGCCTTCGGGTTTCAATCCTTCGATCAGCTCCGCTTTTGCCGCAGCGATGTTTTCGATCGTGCCGAGGTATTCGAGATGCACCGGCGCGACCATCAACTCAACCGCGACATCAGGCGGCGTGATCTTGCAGAGCCGTTGAATCTCGTGTGTCGGTGACGACATTCCCATCTCGAGAACCGCGAGATCGAACTGATCCGGTGAACGATCCTCGCTAACCATGCGCAACACTGACAAAGGCAATCCGAGTCCGTTGTTGTAATTCCGCTCGCTCTTCAAAACCCTAGACCCGGCACTTTTCAAAACATGTGCAGTCAACTCTTTCGCGGTCGTTTTCCCCGCACTGCCAGTGATCGCCACTACCGGCTTTCCCCAGTTTGTGTAAACACGATGCGCAAGCAGTTGTAACGCCGCGATCGCATCGTCAACCAACAGCAGACGATCTTTCACGCTTTCGAGATAAGCATCGCCGCTCACGCGATCGGTGCGCGCAACTGCCGCAATCGCACCACGCTCAAACGCATCAGCAATAAAACGATGTGCATCGACAAACTCACCATTAAAACCGGCGCGGGCGTAGTCCTGTTGCGAGAGCGCAAAAAAGAGCTCGCCCGCGCCTACCGAACGCGAGTCGATGGAATAATCTTTTATCTGTTTGTCAAACATCGCGGCGCTGATGCTCTCTGCATTAGCGCCCATCAAAGCTGCAGCCTCGCCAACCTTCACGTGATTACGGCCTCTTCCTTTTCTTCCTGCGAGGGCGTGTCAGTCGAACCGAGCAAGCATTCAACGAGCTTCGAAAGCGAGCTCTGGCTCATCGAAACATTTGCCAAAACCTCGGCAAAGCTTCTAACACGACTGTGGGCAGGACGCACATAACCGCTCGACCCATGTTTTGGGGGATGATCTTGTGCCCGGAGGGATGAACGCTGGCTGCGTAGTCGTCGTCTGCAGTCAGCAATGCCGTAGTGTACGTCATCTTCGAGAGTTGTTTCATCTGTCGGGTTTAACAACTTACTGCGACCTCCCAAAATCAACGTAAATAAGCTGGCCTGTGCTTACCTCTGTTCCCGCTGACGGACTCTGTTTGAAAACTTTTCCTTCGCCGCGCGCTTCAACCTGCAAACCGAGCTGAGCGCACGTTCGAGCAACATCACGCACGCTGCGGCCACGCAAGTCGGGCATCAGTATCGCCTTGCGTGTCGAGGCAGCGTAGACAACTTCTCCGCTTCGTCCCCCGTTGCTGTCCACGGTTGGCATTGTGGCTTTCCGCTGCTCTTCTGACTGCGCCTGCTTTTCGCGGATCTTCGCGGCACGTTCGGGATTTTCGTTGATCTGCTGCGCGATCAGATCTGGCGCTGACTTCGTCTCGATATCAGGCTCGATGCCGAGTGTCGGCAGCACTTGTTCCGCAACTTCACGAAACACCGGCGCGGCGACGTCGCCGCCGTGATATGCGCCGGCGGGCTCGTCGATCACGACGATGATGACGACTTGCGGATTGCTCACCGGAGCGAAGCCGACAAACGAACCGACAAACTTCGTCGACGAATAGGCTTTCGTTTTCGGATCGATCTTTTGCGCGGTGCCGGTTTTGCCTGCGGCTGAGTAACCGTCGAGCTGTGCTTTCTTCGCGGTTCCGTTCAGCGTTACGCCTTCAAGCATTCCTCTTAACGCGATCGCAGTCTCGGCGCTGATCACGCGTCGCTGGTCCGGCTGCGCGCGATAGACAACGTTGCCGCCCGCATCACGCACTTCACGAATCAAGTGCGGCGCGATTCGCAAGCCATCGTTTGCGAGTGCGCCGAACGCTGAAACCATCTGCACCGGCGTCACACCGATTTCCTGCCCGATCGCGATCGAACCGATTGACGAAGGCTGCCAGCGTTCAACCTTTCGCAGGATGCCGTTCGTCTCTCCGGGCAATTCGATTCCTGTTTTTGCACCGAAGCCGAAACGACGAATGTATTCGTACATCGTCGGATCACCGACTCTGATCCCGAGTTTAATCGCAGCAACGTTGCTCGATTTCGCGAGCGCCTCGGGGATCGTCAACGAGCCGAACGGGTGATGATCGTGGACCACTCGCCCGGCGACAGTGATCGCGCCCATCTGGCAGTCAATGTGTTCATCAACTCGCGCGAGTCCTTTTTCAAGCGCAGCCGAGAATGCGACGATTTTGAACGTCGATCCCGGTTCGTAGATGTTTTGCAGCGCCCAGTTTGATCTCGTTTCCGGCTTGGCTTCAGAGACCTTGTTCGGATCGAATGTCGGCGCATTTGCGAGCGCGAGGATCTCACCGCTGCGTGGATCGAGCACGATCACGCTACCGGATTTCGCTCGCGACTGTTGTACCGCAGCTTGCAGTGCTTGTTCGGCCTGGTACTGAATCGTTTGATCGATCGTGAGGACAACTGTCTGACCGGGCTTTGCAGCGATCTCGTAGCCTTCGTACGGTTTGCCGTTCGCGTCTCTTTCGAGAAAAAGCTGGCCCGGCTCGCCCGATATCTTCGCGTTGTAAAACTGTTCGACACCGCCGAGACCTTTGCCATCGAGTCCGACGTAACCGAGCACGTGTGCTGCGAGTGAGCCGTTCGGATAGTAACGCTTCGGTTCGAGTTGCGTTTGCACGCCCGGAAGATTCAGCGCGACGATCCTGCTTGCGTGGTCTGCGTCGAGACGCCGTGCGATCCAGATAAATC
>DATFDT010000103.1:0-9796 GCA_035251975.1 Pyrinomonadaceae bacterium
AGCGGGGGCAAGCCCCTCTTCCTGACTTGTTCTTAACTGAGACGACCAAAGTGGCAAAGGAGAGTTTATGAGTGCAGAGATCCAAAGAACGGGCGCCGTGAGTCTTAGTGATGAGGGTGCAGTGAAGAAAGTTCTCGTCGATTCGGTTCTGGGGCTGTGGGATGTGGTTAATAATCTGACGCGTCTAAAACCGTCGCATCGCGATCGTTATCGAGTAACGATCTTTGGTTCGGCGAGAGCGAAGCCCGGAACAGTTGCGTACGAAGAGACGAAGAGAGCGGCGAAGATGTTGGCGGAAATGGGCTGCGACATCATCACTGGTGGTGGACCAGGTTTGATGCAGGCCGCGAATGCAGGCGTCGATCTTGCGGGCGAGGCGAAATCAATGGGAATTCGCGTTGACCTGCCGTTCGAACAGGAAGTTAATCCCTTCGTCGAGCTCGCATACGAGCATAAAACGTTCTTTACGCGCCTGCATCACTTCGTGCTTGCCTCTGACGCTTTCATCGTCGCGCCCGGCGGCATCGGCACGGTGCTGGAGACGATGATGATCTGGCAGTTACTTCAGGTTCGTCACCTCGAGCACACGCCTTTGATCATGGTGGGAAAGATGTGGCCCGGTTTAATCGAGTGGGTGCGCGATGCGATGCTGTCGTTTGAGACGCCGCTCATCAATCCCGAGGATATTGATATCCCGGTTTGCGTTGCGAACGCCGACGAAGCGGTGGCGATCATCAGAGCTCACAGGAATACACAAGCCCGAACGATTAATCACTTAGGGGCTTAATTAGTTCTCTATAGTTTGCGTCGAATATCTTGGCCGCTCGATGCGGAGTTTGCGCATTCTTGAACGCAGCGTGCTGGGATGGATGTTGAGCAACTCTGCGGCCCCACCTGGACCTTCCACTTTCCAATGAACTTTCTTTAACGTTTGCATTATCAGGTTGTACTCGGTCTGCTCGAGTGTCCCACCAACCTGAAATACACCGTGCAGCGTGGCCTCTTCGTGAAGGTCCAACTCCAAAGCCTGCGAATCGAGATCGTCGATCAAACGCAGTTGCGATCCCGGACTGATGATCACAGCGCGCTCGATCACGTTTCTCAGCTCGCGCACATTCCCCGGCCAGGGATAGTTGCGCAACTTCGCCATCGTGTCTTGTGAGATTGCGTCAATCGTCTTGCCGAGCTTCTGGCTCAAGTGCCTGACGAGATGAGTCACGAGTATGGGTATATCTTCTTTCCGGTCGCGCAAAGGTGGAAGCGTGATCGGAAAGATGTTGAGCCGGTAATAGAGATCGGAGCGAAACTCTCCCTTGCGCACGGCTTCTTCGAGATTGCGGTTCGTGGCGGCGATCACACGCACGTCAACCTTTAACGTGTGAGTACCTCCAAGTCGTTCAAACTCACCCTCTTCGAGCACGCGCAGTAGTTTGCTTTGTAGATCGAGTGGAAGCTCGCCAACTTCATCGAGAAAAAGCGTGCCACCGTGAGCGATCTCGAAACGTCCGGGACGTCGAGAATCGGCGCCCGTAAATGCGCCTTTCTCGTGACCGAACAACTCACTCTCGATCAGCGAGCCCGGCAACGCAGCGCAATTAACTTTGATGAGGGTATGATTGCGGCGCGGACTCAGCTTATGAATCGCGTGGGCCAGTAGCTCTTTGCCGGTGCCAGTCTCACCAAAAATCGAGACAGTGGTATTGAGCGGAGCGACTTGTTCGGCCTTGCTCAGCACCCGTCTAAGCGGTTCACTCTGTCCGATGATCTCGCCGAAGTTGCTGGCGTCGCGAATCTCCTGTTTTAAATAGATATTTTCCTGGTGCAGTTGATCCTTCAAGCTTTGTACTTCAGCCAATGCGTTTTTTAGGGACGCCTCGGCTTCCTTACGCCGCGTGATGTCGCGCACGATGGCGAGGATTCTATCGCCGTTGCACCTCACCATCGATGCTTCAAAAGTTCGTAAACCTTCAGCCGCGGGCAGTGAGTATTCCAAAAGTACCGGCTCCTCGGTTTGCAGGACTTTGGCAAAGCTGTAAGCAAACTTGGCAGCGAGGTCCGGCGGTAACACGTCAGACTGCTTCTTGCCGATAAACTCTTGCGGCGGTGCGAAGAGAAATTTCTCATCAGGTGCGTGGTAATCCAGATACGTTCCTTCGCGGTCGAGTATGAACATCAGATCGGGTATGGCATTTAGGATTGCGCGGTTGCGTTCTTCGCTCGCATGCAACGCCGCTTCGCGGTGCTCCAAATCGGCACGCGCATGTGCCTGCCCCAACTCCCACGACAGTTGATAGAGATAACCGGGGCGCTTTACGAGACAACTCGAAGCGCCGAGTTTGAGTCCCTGCCTGGCAAACTCTTCATCTGCTTCATTACAGACCAGCACTGTGGGCGGAATTCTCTTGCTTTGCAGACTCAGCTCCCTCAAGAGGTTAAAGGAGTTGGTCAACTTGAAATCCAGGAGGAGCACATCAAAACGCTTGATGTCGTCTTGCAGGATGACCACCGCTTCCTGATCCGTGCTGACGCTATCCATCTGGATGTGGTCGGCGTGTACTGCCAGGTGGCGACGCGTGTTTTCGATGTCAGACAAATTGCTCTCAGCGTAAAGGACTCTCAACGGATTAGCGCGGCGCGCGGCGTCGGCGAGGTAGTGATTGAAAGCACTCTCGAGTGTGACCGGCAGACTGTCGAGATAGCCTTTGCGTTTGACGACATAATCATCGACGCGAGCCTTCAGCGCGGCGACTGCAGTGTCTTCGTCTCCCATACCGGTGACGATCACGACTGCGAGCGGCAAAGAGTTTTCACGGATGTAGTTGAGCAGCGACAGACCGTCGCCGTCGCGCAGGTGCATGTCAGTTAGGACGAGGTCGATCGGATCTGATGCGAGTCGCTGCAGGCGCTCGTGTGCCTGGTGGACGCTGGATAGAGTTTCGAGAGTGATATGAGGGGCAGTTCTCGACAACACTCGGACAGTCAAGTCGGCATCGCGCGGATCATCTTCTACGTAAAGTACTCTCATGCTCGTTTACAGGCTTCTTCTCTGTGCAACCTCTGTGTTCTCTGTGTCTCTGTGGTTATGGAGTCGTATCATATAGACCACCACAGAGACACAGAGAACACAGAGGTTGCACAGAGAAGAAGTCCGGCTCTTGTTTACCCCTTTGGAATCTCCAAATAAAAAATCGCGCCGGCGCCGGGCTTGCTCTCGGCCCACGCGCGCCCGCCCATACGCTCCATTGCCTTACGCACGATCGCCAAACCGATGCCCGTACCGGGATAGTCGTTTGCGACAGTAAGCCGTTGAAAGATGTCGAAGATCTGCTCGTTGTGCTTCATGTCGAAACCGATGCCGTTGTCGCGAACCCAAAGCACACAACTCTCCGCACTTTCTTCCGATCCGATTTCAATGCGCGGCGCCGGAACTTTACCCGTGAACTTGATCGCGTTGTCGAGATAGTTTCGCAACGCCTGAGCCAGTCCACTCGCATCCGCCAATACAAACGCTCCATTAACGTCGACGACAAAATCAATCGGACGCTCTGCGCATTCCCGTTTTTTCTCTTCCACCAACGACGTAACAACCGGCGCTAACTCAATCGTGTCAGTCTTCAGCTCACGACGCTCCAATTTGGAATAGGCGAGCAGGTCATCTATCAACCGGCCCATCTCGTCAGTCGAATCCTGGATCATCTCCAACATGGTGCAGCCGTCGCCTTGCAAACTTTCACTGTAGTCCTGAAGCAGAAGGCGACTGTAGCCATCAATGCCACGAAGCGGCGCCTTTAGATCGTGTGCGACTGAGTAAGCAAAAGATTCGAGCTCCCGACTCTTCGCGTTCAGAGCCGCGGTGCGGTCATCGATACGCACTTCCAGCTCCGCGTTCAGTCGATCCAAAGCATCCTTAGCGTGCCGGCGCCGGCGCCGTTCCAACAGGAGAGTCGTAATGATCGCGGTTTGTATGATTAAGAGAAACGCTACCCCAACGAATCGCCAGCGGTATTGTTCCCAGAGAGTAAATTCTTTGAAACGAATGACGCTGCCGCTGGGAAGACTGCTCTCGTTGATTCCAAAACGCTGCAGCTCGCGCCAGTCAAACATCGGCACTGAAGCAGCACTGTCGACAGGGATTTCCTGCGCGGGTGTCTTGTTCAAAATCCTGCGAACCTGTTCGGCGGCTTCAAGTCCGTTCCGTTCTGAGTCCTGCACGTAACCGCCGACAATTCCGTAGCCGACATTCCGGCTTCCCATTCCGTAAATCGGGACTGGTGCGACTTGTCTGATCTTTTCCAAAACCTCGAAGGTTTGCAGAGATTTTTCCGTTTCCAGCGCCGAGCGATGCCACACGTAAAGGATGATTGATTCCTGCGGCAACGCTTTCACGCGCTCGAGTAATTCAAGGATCGGAAGATCGGTGAGATAAGTTATGCGAAATCTTTTGTCGTAACCGGCAAGCTCTTCCCGCGAGATTGTTTCGAATCTCTTGTCGTGCTCAGGCGTTCCGCTAATAACAAATACTTCTTTGGTTTGAGGGTGTAGGTTCAGAGCGAGATCGAGAGTTTTTCGATGAGTGTTAGCGCGGATAATTCCCGTCAGACCTGGACCAGCGGCGCGCACTTCCTGAGGCGGACGATCGACAGCCACAAAAACGATTGGGCTATTCTGAAATAGATCGTTGCGATACTTGAGCAGGAAAGTAAGCGACGGGTCGGGCGTGGCGACTACCACATCAATTTTTTGGTTCGCATACTTCTCGCGCAGGTAGTCATGGAGCAATTCGCTCTGCTTCTCGCCGGGGAAGCGAGTTGTGTCTAGGTACTCGCTGAAAAGCTCCACCTTGCTCGACGGATCTGCAAACAGACCAGTCTGAAAGCCTTTGTCAAAACTGATATTGCCGACGAAGTCTTTACTCTCCCAGTAGAGCACGAGGACTTTCCTGGTTTGCTCCTGAGCGCTCGTGGCGGGCGCCAGCAGTGTCAGCAAAAGGAGCAACAGCGCAACACGACCGGTCTTGCTTTCTCTGTGCAACCTCTTTGTTCTCTGTGTCTCTGTGGTTAGCATTGGCGGAAGATCACCACAGAGGCACGGAGAACACAGAGGTTGCACAGAGAAGCAGTTCAAAATTCAGGATCCTCCCGCTAGTACATAACCTTCACTGCAAACTGGATCTGGCGCGACGAGCCACTCTCTCCAGTTGGAAAGCGTGTGCTCGTGATGCCACCGAATTGAGGAGTTCCAACCGTATTACCAGGCCGGCCGAAGTTGGCGTGGTTAAATAGATCAAAGACTTCCGCACGAAACTGAACCCGAAATCCCTCTCCAATGTCAGTGATCTTGATCACAGAGAAATCAAAATTATTGAATGCCGGGCCGATGATTACGTTGCGGCCGAGGTTTCCGAAGCGCGGCACTGCTGTAAACACCGACGTATCAAACCACTGGTCCACTTCGTCGAAGACCGCAACCGGACTATTCACATCCGGGCGCAGCGTGTTGGCAACACCGTTAACCGTGCTGTTCGTCGTCACGACATTAAACGGATTGCCGCTTTGCGACTGCACTATCACGCCGAGTTGCCAGCCGGAGACCAATCGATTCCCACGGAAAGGCAGCTCGCAAAGTGAGCTGAGTACGAAGCGATGCCGCGCGTCGAAATCAGAAGATCCGCGTTCGCCCGCCAGGTCGTTGCTGTTCTGTACGAGGATGCCGCCGGTACTGAATGAGGTGTAATCGATCGACTTGGACCACGTGTAAGACGCGTTGAATTGCCATGCTTTTGTTAAGCGGCGTGTCGCAGTTAGCAGCAGCGCGTTGTAGTTTGAGTTGCCGGAGCTTCCGACTTCAGTGATGTTGCCCAGCGTTGTGCCCGGAAGTATCGGGCTCGTTGCTGAAAGCTTTTGGTAAGGACGCGCACCATTTAGCGGTTGGTTGATGTTGCGCCGCGTGATCAGGTTCGTGCCCTTCGAGCCGAGATAACCAGCCATGAACGCAGTCTTAAAAAACTCGCGCTGCACGTTTAAGTTCCACGACTGCACGTAAGCATTGCGGTAGTTGTGATCGATCGACACGGGTGCGAGTCCGGCTGGACCAGCTACATCGATCGCATTATTCAGACGAATCGCGCCGCTGAAAGTTAAAGGAATTGCGAGTGGCGGGTTACCACCAAGTCCGGTCACGATACTAGTCATCGGTTGATCGATATAGACGCCGTAAGCCGCCCGCACAACCGTTTCGTCATGAGCAAACGGCTGCCACGCAAAACCAACACGTGGTTGAATGTTCGCGGCGTTTTCTTTGTAGACCTTGTCGATATCAGTACCGACACGAAGCAGAGAATTGCTGCCCGGATCGAAGACGATGAAACGGTCGTAGCGTTCGTTTGGCGTCATGTTCCAGTCGTATCGCAGACCGCCTTCGAGCGTCAGGCGCGGGTGAAGTTTGTAAGTGTCCTGAGCGAAGAAGCTGAGCGCGTCCTGAGTGATACTGGTGGATTGATTGCCAAGCGTGACTGCAAACGAGTTTGCTGTTCCAGCGATGAAGGCAGCGAAACTCGCAAAGTTGAACGAGCCTGTCGTTTGCCGGAAGTTGTTGTTGAAAAACTGCCGGTACTCGCCACCTATCTTTATTGAGTGCTGACCGCTTAGCCAGTTAACAACATTAGCGATAACGAAAGTCGTGTCGCCACGTCCGGATGGCTGATTCGCTGGTCCGCCGAAGTTGAGACTGCCGCCGGCGATATTGATCTGAGGCAAACCTATGGGATCGTTTACGCCATTGCGAATGCCTAGCTCCGCCGGGTTCGTTTGGGCCAGCGGTGTGCTCGTCGCTGAGAAGCGATTGAAGCCGAGACGTAGCTCGTTCAGTACTGACTGGCTGAACGTGTGTGTTTCGTTGAGTGTGAAGATCTGTCGCAGTGCGCGGGCGACGAGTCCGAAACCGGGGATCGTGTTGCCGGTGCGAGTAGGCTCACTTGATTCCGAACGCTGCACTGCGTAGTAGCCGTGCAGACGATCCCGTTCGCTGATGTTGTAGGCGACGTCCGCCGTCCACTGATCGACGTTGACGGGGGCAGTGGCTGAACTGACAAAACGCGACGTTCCTGACGAGTCAACGAAATTGGCCTGTGGAATCAAGTCGATCAGTTTTGTGATTACGGGATCGGTGGTCAACGTGCGCTGAGCGTCGCTAAGCACAAGACTATTGATATTGAGTCCCTGGCGTTGGCGTAGTCCTTCATACGAGGCAAAGAAAAACAGTTTATCGTGGGAGATTGGACCAGCGAGGCTTCCGCCAAACTGGTTACGTTTAAAAGGCGCGGGCTTGTGAGAAGTCAATTCAAAAAAATTGCGTGCATCGAGAGCGTCGTTGCGGAAGAACTCAAACAACTCTCCGTGAAATTGATTGGCGCCTGAACGCGTGGCGATGTTGACGATCGCGCCCGAGCTGCCGCCGAATTCAGCATTGAACGTGGAGTTGTCAGCCTTGAACTCCTGAATGGTATTGATCGAAGGCTGAAAACTTATTGATGCGAACGTGAGGTTGTTAAGAGTGACGCCGTTGATCGTGTAGTTAACAGTTTCTTCGCGGTTGCCGGTCGTGTTGATTGCGAGTGAACCGAGGCCACGCATGGGCGAAGCAGAGAAAGCGCCCTGCGGTGGAGTTACGGAACCAGGAACGAGTAATCCCAGATCCAGGAAGTAGCGACCGTTGAGCGGGAGTTCCTGGACCATGTTCCGATCGATCACATGCCCGACGGAAGTAGTCGAACGTTCGATCGGATCGTTAGCTGAAGAGACCGATACCTGTTCTGAAATATCTCCAGCTTCGAGCTGAAGGTCTTGAGTTATCTTTCTTCCGACCTCGAGTTTGAGTTGTTCGATCGACTGCCTTTTGAATCCGGCGGCGCTTGCCACCAACGTATATTCACCGAGCGGCAGGGCGACTAATTGATATCTGCCACTCGCGTCGGATGTGGTAGCGCGCTCAACAGCGATCGACGGGCTCGTAGCAATGATCCTTGCGCCGGGGATAACAGCGCCGTGTTGATCGACCACTTTTCCTTCGATTGAAGCTGTTGATTGAGCGGCGGCTGGTTGGACCAGGACAAGGAGCAGAGGTATACGGAGAGCGATTCCGAAGACGGGGATTCGGAGCGAAGACCAGCGCATAGGGGAGAACAACAACTTTCTAAAGTCGCTTATTACAATCGACTTGAGTTCGCGCTTGCGGCTGTTAATCCTATTCTTAGGACCGTGATTGCAGAATGAGTCGGGGGAAAAACTCCTTCGCAATATTACTAGGAGGAGGTCGCATTATAGGTGGAATACGCAAGTGCTCCTATCCGTAATTCTACGGACCAATTTGAACTGCGTTGAAAACGAATGCCAAAATCGTTTGGGCTATGAACTGGCCACGAGCTCATCCTGAGTCGATTCATCTCTCAACGCGGCGATCGTGATCTTTCGCTTTAACACGACGGCGGTTAAATCGTCGTTTTGTGCGGTGCCTCTCGAAAAATCTTTTACCGCACTATAAAGTTTTGCAATCACTTCTTCCGGGGAACAATCTCGCGCCGCGTAGATCGTCTCTTTCAGTCGCTCTAAACCAAATTCTTCCGAATCCGGATTCTGCCACTCGTAAAAACCGTCGGTGACGAGAACGATCATGTCACCCGCTCGCAAATAATTCAGGTGCGAGTCTTCGTAGCTCATGCCGTCGATCATTCCGAGTGGAATACCCTGGGCCTCGAAGTTTTCCCATTTATTCACGGCGTGCCGGTAACAGAGAATTGGACCATGGCCCGCTGAAAGCACTTTGATTTTGGCGTTGGCGGGATTTAGAAAGATGACCGCAAAAGTGACGAAGCGATCGTCCGCCAGATCGCTTGCGAGCAGGGTATTGAGACGTTCGAGAATTTGCTCCTGCTTTTGATCGGCGAGAAAGCTCGCGCGTGCGTACGCTCGGCACAGCGCGCTCACGAGTGCTGGACCAATTCCGTGACCGGTCGCGTCACCGATGCTGATCGCGAGTTGGCCGTCAGGCAGGAGTTGCCAGTCGAAATAGTCGCCGCCGGTTTGGTTAGCGGGCTGATTCCAACCGGCGATCTCGAAGTCATCGAGTTGCGGTGGACGCGCGGGCATGAGGCCCTGCTGGATCGAGCGTGCGAGATCGAGATCGTGATTGATCTGTTCGAGCTCGCTTTGGAGTTTGGCTTCACGCAGTGCAGCGCGCACATAACCGCGAATCTGCCGCGCGACTAAGGCAGCGATGACGCCGGCTAAGAATATCAATACGGCATAGACGATGTAGACAGGGAAGGGAAATCTCTCCGACGCCGCGGTTGAGTCGCTGAAGCTGAGCTCAACGTAAAAGGTAACGAGCAGATAACCGGCTGCGGAGAGCAAGCCGGTTATGAATGTAAGACTCGGACGCAGTCGCAGTGTCGAAAGCGTGATAAATAAGAAGTAAATGATGATGGCTGGTGCGACGAGGACTTGATAAGGAGTCATCCAGCCGTTCAGCAGCAACACGAAGAGCGCGACTGTCGGAAGTTGGCTCTCGATCAGGATGTTGAATAACCACAGCTCTGGAACGAGATCTTCATCGTCGCGAATGGCGCTCTTAATCGCACGCAACATCACGGCTTCGTGAGCGATTGCGAGCGCGCCTACCGTAGCCTGGACAAACAGCAGTAAGTAGTTTTGAGTTGCGACGCCGCGAAGAATTACAAAAACGAGCACTGCGCCGAGTATGCAGAGCAGCGCAACGACACGATACGACTCACTCTTTAATG
>DATFDT010000104.1:0-44977 GCA_035251975.1 Pyrinomonadaceae bacterium
GAAGACTTGCGCGGCGGGTAACGCTTCCAACGGAAACACGACGCGCTTCACGAGATTGGAGTGGGCCAGGATCGTGTTTGCGGATTGCTGTACGGATTCCTGAAACATCGACCACGGCAGCAGACCGCAGAAGAGATAGAGCGCGTAATCCCAGTGGGAATCGTTGGCGCCAAAGCGTGCGCCGAAGATGCCCGCGAAGATGAACGTGAAGATCGCGATCATCACGACGGGCGTTAGCACGGCCCAGGCGATGCCGAGCGCCGAGCCTTTGTAACGACCCAGCAACTCGCGCTTCGCGAACGAGAAGATTAGATCCGCGCGCGATGGTAGTCGCCAGAGTGGCTGCCAGATGTGGCGTGCTGTAGACATCAAGTTATCATTCCGAGACCGCGCCAACTGTTCTTGTTGTGCCATCCGATCTCGACGTCGCGGGCGCCGATGTCGCGCCACCACGTTTCGAAGTCAGCGCGCGAGATGTAGAACGCCGTGGGTGCGACCAGATGATCGAAGACGATCGTGTGCTGCTCGCGCCACCCGAAACTTGAGATCGCACTCATGTAGTCGTTGTAGAAAAGCCGTTTCGCGAGCGACAGCCCGCGCCGGTTCAGTGGTCCATAAACGAGCTTAGTCGATAGGTACACACACGCTGCAGGTAGCTTCGATAATTGCAGCAGTGCGCGCTGATCGATCCGCGAAGTGATCTTCTCGCGCACTGGATTCACGAAACGCGTGATCCACTCGTTGTTTTCCGCGCCGTAAATCCACGCCGAGATGTGACCGCCGGGCTTCACCTTCGAAGCCAAAGCCATGAATCCGCCACGCGGATCGGGCAAGTGATGCAACACGCCGACGGAAAAAGCATAGTCGAACTTGCGCGCGAGCGGCAGGTGATAGATGTCGGCCTGAAGGATGTGCGCGTTGGGCAATGAGCGCGTGGCTGCGAAGGCTGTCTCAACCGCGACGCTCAGATCGATGCCGATCACATCTCGTGCTCCCCAGCGCGCCGCGAGCTGCGTGTGACGGCCTTTGCCGCAACCGCCTTCCAGCACGATCTTGTCGCGGAAAAATTCCGGTGTGACGGGCGCGACCCAGCCGAGAAACTGTTCGGCGTAGCGCTCGTCTTCCTGCGTGAAGTGTTGCCACTGCCAGCCGAAGCCCGCCGCCGTGGCGCGCTTGTCGCTCTCGACGTGATCGAGATTTGCGAAACGCGGAATACCGTCAGTGATGGGAAACGAATTCGAGCAGGACGTGCAGCGTAGCTCGCCCTCGATGATCTCGCCGTCTTCGGATTTAGTGACGGAAAGATCGAGCGGGGCTTCACACGATGGGCAGACGAGGTACGAGAGTAGTCTTTGCTTCAAGCGAGGCCAATATAACACTAACGCGGATTAACGCGGATTAAGGACGCGGATTAGTTGCACTCACGATTGGTGTGTGTGGGAACCATTGTGAAGCGGCTTTGGTACTCGGCGGAGGTCAGGAAGTTGCAGACGAGCGAGCGTGCCGCGTCAGGGTCGCGGAGGGGTTTGCTCTTGAGTATGTTGACCTGGATGTTGAAGCCCGGCTCGTCGGGATTGCGACGCAGGTAGTTGAAATATTGGAACAGCACGAGCGCGTGGTTGTAGTTTGCATCGACAACGCGCTGGTCCGAAGCGAGGCGCGTCAACACCAAGGCACGACCATTCGCACTATCGTCCAGCAAACCGATCAATAAACTGCGCTCCGACGTGAGATCGACGCCTGCTGTTTGAGCCATCGTCGTGAGCAGTGAATCGACGAACTCGGCCGGCTTCATCGTCGCGGGAAATCGCCGCTTAAATTCCACGCGTTCCACAAACGCATTCGCGAGTGCGAGGCGCACCGCTTCCAATTCACTCTTCTGATTCAATATAAGTGCGCGATCGGTTTCCAGTTCTGCATAACGCGGCTGGCGTCCGAGTCCGGTCGAATAAAGCCCGTAGAGAAACACGCCCGTTGCAGGTAATTCATTTTCAACGAGCAGGTTAGTCGAGATATCGAGCTTGCGTGTGCGCAGGCAGTCGCTGCGGGAATTGCAGCCCGTCAGTTGCGCTGTCAGTTTGTCGAGCGTAGCTGAGTCAGGTTCGTGGCCAGTCAGATCCATGTACTGCTGGGTGACGAAGAAACGGTAATCGTCAACCGGATTTGAGAACGTTGAAGCGACGCCCGGATCGATCGTGATCGCGCCCGGCACGTAGGCCGTCTCACCGGAGTTGGACTGGAGTCGCAGCGTGTAATCGCCGAACGGCGTATTCGGCGCGACCTGCACCTCGATACTGACGATCGGAAACGGCGCGGCAATCTGCTCGCGCGTCAACGTTGCCGGATCGACGGTGAAGAACGGCGAGTTGACGGCGATGCTCGTGCCCGGCACTTGATCCACACCTTCTCCACCGAAGTAGATCTTCACACGCTTACCGGGAGTGAGCGGGAGCGCAACTGTCGAGAGCTCAGCATTGAGCCCAATCATTTTCGGATTCAGAACCGAAGCCTGTTGCGGTACGAGACTCGAGTTGAGCGGCGTCGCAACATCAGCTTTAACGTTAACCTGGTTCGACAACTCGAAACTGCGAAACTTCTGCGCTGCATCGACAGTCGACGAGACGACGACTCGATACTGTCCCGGCGCCAGTCCTTCAAGATGATAGGTGCCGTCTTCGGCAGTAACATCACTCGCGATCAGCCGGCCATTAACAACGCTTTCGGCCCACACGTTCACACCGTTCAGCGGTATCAACGAGCCGGGCGTGCGGTTATCGACGAGCCGTCCTTCGATACGTCCGAGCTTCAGATTTGGACCATAGAGACCGCGAATCTTTTGTCGATCTTCTTCGCTAAGCGTGCGTTCAGTCAGCGCGGGCAAGCCGAAGGTGCCGTTGAACGCCTGTCGGCCCTGCATCGTCGACGACAAAACCGAAGAATGGTCCAGCCCGAGCAGGTGTCCAATCTCGTGTGTGAAGGTCGCTTCGAGATCGTACGTGCCGGGCGAGCCGTCAGTGGAAAACTGAAGCTCAGTTCCGTCTTCGGCGCGTGGTCGTGGATTGATGCTGATGTCTGCTTCGGCGATGTGGCCGGTTTCGGGATCGAAGAAGACGCGCGTGCGTCCGGTTGTCGCTTCGGAGTTGAATGCTTCGTTTTCGGGAGTGACGGCGATCGTCAAAAGACTGATTCCGTCCCCTGCTTCTGCGGGACTGACGGAAGTCGCCTGAGACCACGTGACGAGGAAGTTGATATTCGCGAGACTGGACCAGCGTGCAAGGGCGCGGCGCGCGGCGCCGACGACGTCGCTATCAGCTTTGATGTTCGAGCCGGGTGAGAGTAGAGACGTGGAGAACGCGACCTCGATGGTCTTCTTCGGCCAGCGAATTTTGCGAACAGTTTGGGCGGAAGGTTCGAACTCGAACGAGTCGCGGATCTCCAGTCGCTCTCGAGTGCCGAGAGAAAAAAATAGGGCGAGACTCGCTAAGATTGCGACCGGATACTGCATCTGAACTTCCCTGGCGGCGAGGTCGAGAAACGCGCCCCGCATCGTACCACGGTTTGGCCGCAAAAAGGCACAAAAATAGGTCCAGCAAAAACCGCCAACAAGTAGAACAACCCAAGGAAATAGAACAAGTCAGGAAGAGCGGCTTGCCCCCGCTCGTCCCATCCAAGCAACCGCGGGGCAAGCCCCTCTTCCTGACTTGTTCTATTTTTACTTTGCTAATTCTACCTAGTTGATCGTTATGTGTGGCGCAGTATCTGCGGGGCGGCTGACCGCAGTTTGCTGGGTGCCCCGCGTAAACGTCACCTGTATCGGAACGTCTCCGGCACCCGCTAATGAGGCCGGAAGTGTGAAGGTAATGATGTCAAAGCCTGGCATTTCCCGGTTTGGCTGAACGGATAGGATCGCATCGCCGGTGATGACCGTCGTTCCCACCGTGACGCTGACCTCAGTCCGCGCGGCAAAGCGCAAGCCCGTAACAGTCAATTCGAGCTTTGTCGGCACCTGAGTCCCGGTTCCGTCGTCAGACGTGACACTGAACGGTTCAGACAATCGCGTCATGGGATTCGTGATATTGATGGCGCCGGCCCGCCCACCGGCATCCCCCGTAGTCGTGAAGATATCGGGCTGGGCGAAAATAATCTGGACAAGTCCACGATGAAGCGTGTCGGTATTCGCACCGGCGTCGAGCACGTTAACCGCGACGGTGCCAAGGCCGGGCGGTAAACCGATCGGCATCACGAAATTGATCTGCTTAGTTGTGTTGCCCACCAGATAGAGTCCGGCGGCGGCTCCGTTAACGCTGACGGAAACTCCATTAAGCTCGACCGGCAAAGCCGGCGAACGACGCGTCTCTGAAACACAATTCTCTGTTACTGAAAAACAACTAAACGTGACATCGGAAGGAGCCAACGCCACAGTCGAACGAACAATACTGAGCTCGCCCGGCGCGAGACCAGACGGCGTTCCGGGAACCGGACTAGGCGTTGGTGTCGGACTCGGAATCGGGCTCGGCACCGGCGTCGCAGCCGCCACCGGCATGTTGCTCGCACCTGTAAAGAACGAGAGCACTGCGGACGACTGGCTTGTGATCATCGGCGTTATCAGGTAGAAAACCTCAGTTCCACCATCTCCATTGCCGCCACCGATCTCGGCGCCGCCAAGCGAAAACGTCATGCGCTTGCGCGTTTCACTCGCGAGTGGTCGCGTGCCGCCAAACGTCAAGAGATTCGTGATATTAGTGATTCGCGTGAAGGTGTTCGTTGAAGTAATCGGAAGCGGCGTGATGTAAATCTCGGCCGAGTTGTCTGTATTCAAACCTTCGGGCGCGGTCGCGACAGAATCCGGAAACGTTCCGTTGGGACGGAAGTTCAGGAACGAAGTGAACACGAGCGTCGCCGGATTTCCCGTTGAGTCGTAATCAGTGAACGTCGGAAAGCGCGCGAAATCTGAAATCGGCGGTCTGGTGCCGACCTCATTGAACGTATCAGTCCCGACGGTATAGACCCAATTTCCGAGAACGCCGCTCGTCGGCGCGGCATTTGATTTCGGATCGCTGGCGCGCGATTCGAAAGCGATCAGGCCACCGTTGCGACTCATCCTGCGACCCGGACTCAAAACATTCGTGTTTGCAACGTTGTTCAGCGTGCGCGTGACCTGGAAGAAAGACCCGACCGCGCCTGCCGAAAAAGAGGTCGTAAAAATCTCGGCGTTGTTGTCAGCGTTGCTATTGGCCAGATTGGCGCTCGACATGAACGCCACTTTCGACCCGTCGGAAGACAACATGGGATTGGTAGAAAAGATCAGACCAACTCCAACTACAGCGTCTTGCGTCTTTGTCGCCTGAACAGTTGTCTTGCTCGCGACGGTGTAAAGGAACAATTCGGGATTGAAATCCGCGTTCCCAACAACATTACCAACGGCCGGAACGAGATCTCTCGTGGAGATAAACGCGATGATGGCGCCATCGTCAGAGATTGTCGGCTCGCGATTATCGTCGGAGAAAAATGGCGCGACGGTGGCGGATCCGGGCGTCGGCGCCCGGCTGGCAGGCGTATCTTTCGTAACCTGCTCAAACATCCCTGTCGAAAGATCCTGAAGTGGCAAATCAGTACCGAGAGTTAGATCGACGTCCGCAACTGCGGGGACACGGTAAATCCAGATCTCCGAATTCGCGTCAGCGCTCAGCGCGGTGCTATCAGATCCATCAAAGAACTTTGGATCCGGCGCATTCGAACTGAAGACGATGATGTAACTGCGCAAACCGCCCACCAGTGCCGGTTGCAGTGAGATCATCGGCGTACGATTGTCGATCTCGATCTTCACCAGCGAGCGATCTGCCGGTGTAGGTTGTGGCGTCGGAGTTGGCGACGGTGATGCAGTCGGGCTCGGTGTTGGTGTTGGACTCGGCGTGGGCGTCGGACTTGGCGATGCTACCGGAATCGGAACGTTTTTAGTGTTGGTGATCTGGAAGATGCGACGTTGCGCGTAGTCGGCCAAAAAGATCTCGCGATTGCCGTCGGCGTTGTTCGGATTTACAGTGGCTACGTTACCATTCGAAGTGAAAACGACGAAGCGGCCGTTTGCACTGATATCGCTCACTAACGAGCTAAAAGCTGATGTCGGAGATGAAGTGAGCTGGACCGTGAATGGGTCCGGAGTCGGACTCGTCGATTGGGCCGATACTGAGGCAAGCGAGCCACCTAAAGCCACAGGCACGATGATGGCGCACAAGAACAAGAAAGCGTGCTTCACAGATTCCTCCGAAATAACAATAAAGACGCAGATACGAGCAGATTAGATGTCCTCGGGGAGCTGAGCCGGCTATTAAAGACTGGCCATTTTAAGCAGAACACCTCCGCTTCGCAAGCAGGGACTGATTCTGGTAAAAGAATAAGTCCTACACGACTTATCGGACTTATACAGGAGGATCCCCTTTGCCGAAGAAAGCGCTGATTACTGGAATTACCGGTCAGGATGGCAGTTACCTCGCCGATTACCTGCTGAGTTTGGGTTATGAAGTACACGGGCTGGTCCGCCGCGTGGCCCTCGAAGCGCCGGAGACGAGGTTCAGCCGTATCACACACCTCCTGGATCAAGTAACGCTGCATCCGGCCAGTCTCGAAAGCTACGCCAGCATCTTCCACGTTTTCAGCAAACACGATTTTGACGAGTGCTATCACCTCGCGGCGCAGAGTTTTGTGGCGGAAAGTTTCGCCGACGGCTTTTCGACCATGAGCACGAACATCAACGGCACGCATTACGTGCTCGCCGCGCTGCGTGAGCTGCGACCGAAGTGTCGTTTTTACTTCGCCGGCTCGAGCGAAATGTTTGGGAACGTCAACGAAGTGCCGCAAAAAGAGACGACTGCGTTCCAGCCGCGCAGTCCTTATGGGATCAGTAAAGTCGCAGGTCACCATTTAACGAGGAACTATCGCGAGGCGTACGGGCTCTTTTGCGTCAGCGGCATTCTTTTTAATCACGAGAGCCCGCGACGTGGGTTTGAGTTTGTGACGCGCAAGACGACCAGCACCGTGGCGCGGATCAAACACGGTATCGCCAACGAACTGCGCATCGGAAACCTCGACGCCAAACGCGACTGGGGACACGCGAAAGATTACGTGCGCGCGATGCACTCGATGCTCCAGCAGCCGGAAGCAGACGATTTCGTAATCGCGACTGGAGAGACACATAGCGTGCGTGAGCTGTGTGAGATCGCTTTCGGTGAAGTGGATCTCGATTATCGTGAGTTTGTGAAGATTGACGAGAGATACTACCGGCCCGCGGAGGTCGATCTGCTGATTGGCGACGCGTCGAAAGCGCGGGAAGCGATCGGCTGGGAGCCGACGTACACGTTCGCTGAGCTGATCAAAGAGATGGTTCTGTCAGATCTGGAAGCGCTGTCAACTGAGTCTGATCCTTCTCGCGCAAAGGCGCAGAGTTTGAGTCATGCCTGAGATTTGCCCTCAGAGGAATCGCGCTTGGATCGGGTCAGTACAGGGAGCGGTAGCGACCTGTTCAAACCATGAGTCAAGAGTCGTTAGGAATTCGCATACTGATCACGGACCAGGTCGCTACCGCTCCCTGTACTGACCCGATCCAAGGATGATTTTTGGACTTTTGTATGCCTGAGATTGCTGTTCGCGTCGATTCCGTCTCGAAACAATATCGCATCTACGATCGGCCTGCGGACCGTTTGAAAGAGACGTTGACGCGTGGTCACTGGAAGGCGCACCGCGAGTTCTGGGCGTTGAAAGACGTCAGCTTCGAAGTCGAAGCAGGGACGACCACCGGCATTATTGGCCCAAACGGCTCCGGCAAATCGACGCTCCTGCAGATCATCACCGGCACATTGGAACCCACTCACGGCAACGTAGCGATAGAAGGCCGTGTGGCGGCGTTGCTGGAGCTCGGCGCGGGATTTAATCCGGAGTTCACCGGCATCGAGAACATCTTCATGAACGCCGCGTTGATGGGTTTCTCGAAAGCCGAAACCGAGCAACTGCTTCCCGAGATTGCAAGCTTTGCCGAGATCGGTGATTTCATTTACCAGCCGCTGAAGACGTACTCGAGCGGTATGTATATCCGTCTCGCTTTTGCCGCCGCGATCGCTGTTGCACCGCAGATACTTATCATCGACGAAGCACTCGCGGTCGGCGACGCGGTGTTTCAGCATCGTTGCATGCGCCGGATCAAGGAGATGCAGGAGAATGGGACGACGATTCTGTTCGTGTCGCACGATCCGTCGGCGGTCCGGGCGCTTTGCAATCGCGCCGTTCTGTTGAACCAGGGACAGAAGATCGCCGAAGGCACACCGTCTGACGTGCTCAATCGTTATCAGAAGATCATCATGGCGCGGCAACAGGCGTACGAAGCGAGCTCGACTAAAACAGCAGACCAGCCTGGCGAATTTGTTGAACGCAAGGCGGCGCCGCTCAGTTATGTTTATCGTCATGGCGATCGCAGCGCGGAAGTGTTGCAAGTCGAACTACTCGACAGCGCGTTGCATCCGGTCGAGCTGGTCGAGACGGGCGAGCCGGTCACCGTTCGCATTGTTTATGTGGCCCACGAAGATCTCGACGACGTCGTGTGCGGTTTCCTGATCAGGAATCGACACGGCATTCACGTCTACGGAACGAATACCGAGCTTCAGGAAGTGCCATTTGAACGTGTGCGACGCGGCGAGTTAACTGAAGTGACGTTTGAGTTCAACTGCTGGCTCGCGCCGGAGATGTATTCGCTGTGCGTGGCCGTGCACAGCAGCGCCGCCGTTAGTTTCGATTGGCTGGACGGCTGCTTGTTCTTTAGAGTGATGTCGGTAACGAAGATGGAAGGCGTGACGAATCTGAACGCGACCGTATCGAGCAAACGCCTCGCCGGTCTTCATATTAATCATGAAAATCCTGTAATCCTGTAAAAGATGGACTCGCAAATCGAAAATGGGGACGGGCTCAATCTAGCTGAATTGATGGCCCAGATACGCAAGGACGCCGAGAGCCGCAAACGCAGATCGCTCAACAACGGCGACCCCGCGCGCTATCGACAGTTAATCATTCAAAACTTCAACGCCTTCCTCGCGCCTCAAATCTCCTCGCTGCCGCCGCTGAAACTGCAGCCGGAACTCGAAAAACGCGATCGTTATCACGTCAACGATCTGCTCGGTTTTCACGATGAAGTGTTTGTGCGGAACGCTTACAAAGTGATCCTGAAGCGCGAACCTGATGACTCGGGCATGGCCCACTTCCTCAAAAACCTGCACAACGGTCGTTACAGCAAGATCGATGTTCTTAGCGCACTGCGGTTTTCATCCGAGGGCGAAAACGTAAACGCTCAGATCGAAGGTCTCGGCAGAGGGTCCGTTCTTCGGAAAATGTATCGCGTGCCTGTGGCCGGCTATCTTCTGCGTCTGGCCGTAGCGATCGGACGACTGCCCGTGCTCATCACGAACTTCCGCCGGCTGGAATCACACTCGATGGGCCAACTCGAGCGCGTCGCCTGTCACATCAATGACGCGGTGGCGCACCTCTCGCACGAAATGCGCGAGCAGTCAAAAGCAAACCGCACTCACTTTGAATCGCTGCAAAAACAACTCAACTCGCTCATCCGCGAGCAGGGAAAATTCGCGCAAAATCTCAGCACCACGCAGTCAGAACTTTCCGCGCGAATAGATCTGACAACGCATCAAGCGGCACGGTATGAGGCTGAATTGCAGGCGTTGAAAGTCCAGGTTGACAAGCAGATCGACGATCTAATCGAGCGGCTGCAGAAGTCGCGAATGGACGTCGCGCAACAGGAAACACGGCTCTCGCGCCTGCTCGAAGGCACTGCTCTAACCGCATCAGCTCCAATTCCGCAATCGCATCCTGAGCAAGATCACCTGCTCGATTCACTTTACTTCTCGCTCGAAGACGTACTGCGCGGCACGCCCGAACAGATCAAAGAGGAAGTGAAGGTTTACCTGCCAGTGTTGCGAAAAGCGGGGATCAGTTCCGACGTACTCGACGTTGGCTGCGGGCGTGGCGAGTGGCTCCAGGTGCTGCGCGAAGTAGGGATTCAGGCGCGCGGAATCGATACCAATCGCATTCTGGTCCAACAGTGTAAAGAGTTGTCCCTGGACGTTGAGGAACGTGAGGCGCTGGAGTTTCTCGGATCGCTGTCGGATGAAACCTTGAATGCGGTCACGGCTTTTCACTTCGCCGAGCACCTGCCACTGGAAACGCTCGTGAGGTTTCTCGACGAAGCCGGACGCACGCTCAAACCTGGCGGGCTCATAATTCTCGAAACTCCAAACCCGGAAAATCTTCTAGTCGGCAGTTGTAATTTTTATCTCGACCCGACTCACAAAAACCCGATACCGATTCCGACGATGAAGCTGTTGTTGGAAGCACGCGGCTTTCGCTGTGAAGACGTTTTGAAACTCCACGCAGTTTCGTCGACAAAGATCGAAGTCAAAGATCAACTGACCAGCCATCTAAATCATTTTTTATACGGTCCAATGAACTACGCCGTCATCGCCCGCAAACCCGAGATTTAATTGTGTCTACTATGGCAGGTGTGAACAAGTCAGGAAGAGGGCTTGCCCCCGCTGCTGCTTGGATTGGACGAGCGGGGGCAAGCCCCTCTTCCTGACTTGTTCGCACCTAACGTCGCCTACGGAACCATGACCCGCATCGCGATTCTCACTCCTACGCTCACGTCTGCTGATGCTGTGAGTAACGATGTTCTCGCGATGCGTCGTGTGTTGAGCGAGCGCGGGCACGAGGTGCGCATCTTCGCAGAGAATTCGAGTCTCGCGGGCGAGAAGCTCGAAGCGCCCACTGCCGCGCTGAAATACTTGCGCTCCAAAGACGACGTGTTGATTTATCACCACTCGATCGGCTGCACGACCGGTATCGAGACGATGAAAGCCGCAAGATGCCGCAAGATCCTTAAGTATCACAACGTAACGCCACCTGAGTTCTTCGAGGGCATCAGCGAGCAACACCAGCATCTCTGCGAAATTGGGCGTTCACAACTCAAAGACATCGTCGCCGCGCAGCCTGATCTTTATCTCGCCGCGTCGGCATTCAACAAGTCAGATCTGATCGAGGCCGGCAGCGAAGAACACAAAACGTTCGTAGTTCCACCATTCAACCAGGCAGACGAGCTACGCGCGGGTGAAGCGGATCTTGAACTGCTCGACAACTATCACGATGAGTGCGTCAACTTGCTGATGGTGGGCGGCGTGCGTCCAAACAAAGGACACGCCGATCTGATCGAGGCCTTTGCGACTTACTATTATCATTTCAACAGCCAGGCGCGTTTGTTCATCGTCGGCGCGAGTAACAAGGCGTTTGAGCCATACGCGGCAGCGTTGCGACGACTGATCGATGAGTGGCTAATCGATTCGGGAATCGTGTTTACGGGAGAGGTTTCGAACAAGTCGCTGAAGTCGTATTACCTGCTCGCTGATGCGTTGTTGATGACGAGCGAGCACGAGGGTTTCTGCGTGCCGCTCGTCGAGGCGATGGCGATGAAAGTCCCGATCGTCGCTTACGCTTCGACGGCGATTCCCGAAACCGCGCAGGACGCCGCACTCATCTGGGAAGAACGCGATCCATTCCTGATGGCCCAATCGATCGACTTCCTCCAGACGAACGAAGCGGAGAAGATGGCGCTCGTTTACAGAGGCTCGCGTCGTTACGAGGAAAATTTTTCAAACCGCGCGATCGAGAAGCAGTTTTTAGACAGGATTACAGAATTTACACGATGAAGCGTGTAGCGATTCTAACGCCGAGCCTGGCGCCTGCTGATGCCGTCAGTAATGATATTCTAGGCGAGCGTGATGTTCTCAAGCGAAACGGCAACGACGTTCGAATCTTTTCCGATCTCGCGCCCGTTCGAAAGTTTCTAAAAAACCCGACTGACATCCTCATTTATCACCACTCGCGCGGTTGGCATCCGGGCGTGCAACTCGTCCGCGAGCTGTCTTGCCGCCGCGTGATTAAGTATCACAACGTCACGCCCGCCGAATTTTTCGCGGGCTTCAGTCGTACCGATCAGGACCTGTGCGAGAGAGGACGAAGAGAGCTGACCGATCTTGCCGCGGCCCAATGCGAGCTCTACCTTTCAGATTCGTCATTCAACATGCAGGAGCTGATTTCGCTCGGGGCCGATCCGTCGACGTCGTTTGTCGTGCCGCCGTTTCATCACATCGACCGGCTGTTGAAAATGAATGCGGACAAATCGGTCCTGGAGAAGTATTCGCATGACACAACAAACATACTTACTGTCGGTCGCGTCGTGCCGAATAAGAACGTGCATCACCTGATCGAAGTCTTCGCACACTATCATTACGACTACAACAACAACTCGCGCCTGATCATTGTTGGTAAAGGCGGCGAAGGATTCAGCCCGTATTCCAAGCTCGTGAATCGCATCGTGGAAAAGCTTGGACTTATAAACGCCATCATGTTCACGGGCGGCGTCTCCGATGAAGAACTGAAGGCTTACTACCTCGTCGCCGATGTATTTGTTACTGTTAGCGAGCACGAAGGATTCTGTGTACCACTCGTCGAAGCGATGTCGATGAAACTGCCGATCACGGCTTACGCATCGACCGCGATTCCGGAAACCTTAGGCGACGCCGGCATCGTTTGGGACGAGCGCAACCCGATGCTGATCGCCGGATCGATCGATCTATTTGTGAGAGACAGCGCGGTACGAGAAGCTTTGGGCCAGCGTGGCTACCACCGTTACGAGTCGATGTTTACGAATGAAATGACCGAACACATCTTTCTACAGGCGATGTCTAAACTGCAATGAGTAGAGTCGCAATCGTCGTCCAAAGGTGCCACGAAGACATCGTCGGCGGATCGGAAACACTCGCCTGGCATTACGCACAGCTTCTCAGCGACACCTATCAAGTCGATCTACTGACGACCACCGCGGTCGACACTTCCGAGTGGGCCAACACTTTACCCGAAGGTCCGGAAACTAAAGACGAAGTGCGGATCGTGAGGTTTCCGGTGACTATCGGACGCAGTGTTTACTGGTCCGAGCTGAATCGTCGCTTGCTGGAAGAGTTTGGCCCAATCGCGCCGACGCGAACTCAGGAAGTGCCGCAGCTTAACTGGTCTGTGGCGTTACAGGAAGACTTCATTCGTCACCAGGGGCCGTATTCTGAGCCGTTGCTGCACTACCTCAACGAGAACTGGCGCGACTACCGCGCAATTATCTTCATCACCTATCTCTACCCGACAACGTACTTCGGCCTGCAACAAGTTCCGGCAGGTCATGCACTCTTCGCACCAACACTGCACGATGAATTGCCCGCGTATCTCCCGGCGTACAAATACGCGGCGCGACGCGTACGCGAGATCGTGTGGCTGACGGCTGCGGAACAGCGTGTGGGCCAGAAACTCTGGGGCGACCTGCCGGGCCGAGTCGTTGCGATGGCGATCGAGACGAACGTGCGTGAGCCGCAATGGATGCCCGTGCCTTACCTGCTCTACTCGGGTCGTGTCGATCCGAATAAAGGTTGTGCACAGCTTTTCGATTACTTCATTACTTATAAAAAGACACATCCATCGCCGTTGCGGCTGGTGATCACGGGCAAGGACGACATGCCAGTTCCTGAGCATAAAGACATAGAGTTCAGAGGGTTCGTGAGTGCTGAAGAGAAATTCCGGTTGATGTCAGGCGCGATGATGTTTGTGAGCCCGTCGCCGAATGAGAGTTTCAGTATCGTGACTCTCGAAGCGATGGCGCAGAACACGCCGGTGCTCGCGAGCGAAGCCTCGGCAGTTTTAGCAGATCACATCAAAGACAGTGGCGCCGGCCGCGTCTACAATGATTACCAAACCTTCACCCACGCCTTAACTGAATTATCCGCGAATGAAGACTTACTCACTTCGATGGGCCAACGCGGCCGCGACTACGTCCTCTCCCGCTACCAAACCGAAACCGTCAAAAAAACTCTTATCGCCGCTATCGAATCCGATGCCTGGGGAGGGCCTTAACCCCTTAAACCGATAAAAAAGAAGCGCTATGCCGAGCGGGATCAAAATCTGAACGAATGAGGGGCGGCTATGTTTGTTCCGTGGCGAGGAGCTAGCGTCCTAATCTTTCTCGTCGCCTTCTCCGTCCATATTCCGGAGAGATCTGATTTTGTGCATTAGCATACTACGCGAAACGTTCGCCAGTTCTGCCATTTCTCTGAGACTTCTTCCCGTAGAAGTTAGCCTATCAAAGTAAGCTCTTTCGAAACCTTCTCGTGCTTCCTGAAATGAAGGAATACCATCGGGGACATCGTACTCAAAAGCACGGGGAGAACCATGCAGAGCATTCTCCATAGAATCCACCTTTCGAATCAGGAGAGACAGTTTGTCATCAGGTGTAGCTTGTTCCGTACTGAGGAAACCACTGTGGACAAAACCAAAATACTTCCAGAGCGAATTTCTGTCTGGTTCGCTTGCTAATGTCTTATTGATGTGCTCAGAAAGTCTTCCAACCTCACTCTTTATCAGCCATCCTTGGAGAGAGCTGTTGTAACGATGATAATTGACAATTCCCGTATCAAAGGGAATGTTCGTTGTCGCTTCGTCCGTTACTAATGCTACTGGCTTGTTTAATGCGGTTCTTATGCCAAATTCGAAAAAGACATTTGCGTTTAGTTGAGACATATCACAAAGGACCAAATCCGCTGATGAAAGATTCTTTATTATTTCCCCATGAATTACATCGGAACCGGCCACTTGAGGCAGCATTGGCTGTAAATTTGAGGCTTCAATGGCGGGGATAAACAAACATTCCAGTACATGCAAAAAATGGTCTGCGTCTTGGTTATACGATTCGAGCGAATCGGAGGGAGTACTTATTGGCATTATGATGAAGCACGTTTTCATCTTAAGTCGACTTCAGTGGGACAGCGTTACGCGCGTGTTTCCTTACCTCACTGCTTTCATTGCTCGCTGATACTCAGCCTTACGTTTATCGATCTCATTCTTAGGTACAGAGATCAATTGCTTAGCTAGCTCCTCGAAGCGCTGATATTCTTCTGATGGCTTTTTGGATTTCTGGGTCACTGTAACGTCTCTTCTTTTTTTGCAGACCCTTGCGAGCCTTTGGTTTGATTTGCGACAGCTCCACTTTGCTGTCTCGAAACACCTTGGCAATAAACGGGAAATCGTTTGCGTCTATCATGTTCAGGATCTTCGGTAACGCGCGAATAAAGATCATCGCATTGTCAACATCCCTCAATTGTCCCGATGCCATTACGAAGGATTTAATGCCAGCATCTAGCAGCGCGTCTAGTTCAATTACGTTTCTGCCAATGTTCTTATCGCGCTTGAGGACAACCCAGTCGAAATATCCAACGACCGTAAGCCATATTTCATCCGGTGTATCATGTCTGAACCATGACGAATGGCTTTCGATATTCAATCCTGCCTCACGCAATACAGCCGCAACTTGTTTTCCGGCACCCAAGGAGCGATCCAAGAAAAACGTAATATCGTCACGCGGCTTGGGGGAGTGCGTGCTCGTATTGAATAGCTTTTTGTATCTCCGCTTCTTCGCACCCATAGTCATCGGCTAGTTCAGCGACGGTTTCGCCCGCATCAAACCGATCAACTACGACAGATGTTGGCACCCCTACGCCGACCAAGATCGGCTTGCCAAACGAAATGCGAGGATCGATAAGAACCAGCTTAGTTTCCTCCACATGTTGAGGATGTCTCTCAAGGTAAGGATAAAGAGCTATCGCCGCGCCCTGAGGGTCGCGGGTAATTCGTTTTAGGTAAGCAGAAACAACTTCGCGCATTGCTATCTGACCCTGTCTAGAAACATTAAGAATTTGATCAGCGATCTCAATAAATAGATCGACCCCGTCTTGCTGAAAGGAATATTCTGCTAAAGGATGCTCAGAGTTATAGCGTTCTCGCAGATGTTCAATGGCAGTTCTAACATTCTTGAGCGGGATATTATGCTTGTAGCGAATAGCATCTAGTACATGAGCTTCTACTAGATTTATGAAAGACAACAAAGGGAGATCCTTATCCGGTCGTTCAATGATCGGCTGGAATCTCCTTGTACCATGATGCGTCGGATAGTTTCGCCCACTAATCCAACTCTTGAGCGTAATTGCTGGTATCTTCAATAGGTGCGCCGCCTCGCTGATTCCATATGTAGGTATCGTTCGAGGATCGCGTCCGTGGTAAATGTCAATTCTCGATCTTGCCATTAGCCCGCCTCCTGTGATACACGGATAGCGGGCCACCACTCGCCCAAAATGTGACCAGCATCCAGCGAGTAGCCGTCAGCGCAATTAACCAAATCTCTAAAACACCTAACAGGCCATGAAGTGGAATTCATGGCCTTTTTCAATTTGGCGCTTTCTTGCTCGGCCCTGCCGGGCCTCGCCTCGGTCCCTAGCATGCGGGTTGTCCGATCAATTGTCTACACTCAAGGCGCTTGGCGACAACTTTGTCCAAAGTTTCTTGAAACCGATCTGAGGTCAGTGCCGAGCTCCAAAAGTTTTCCGGCTTAGAAAAGTGAATGCTTGCTGTAAGGTTTTCGGCGTTTTCGATGCTGAGAATGTAGCATTGAATCGTTGGTCAGCCAAGTATTACCCCCCTAATTTCTGAAACGCTGGCGATATTCAAGAGAAGTAATGAACCCCTCAGTCACCTGCGCCGCGACACCACTACGATCAAGAGCCTCCGTCCAATTATTGACACCGCGCGCATCGGGATCGCGGCGCAGGTAACCAAAATAGTGCAGGATCACGAAGTCTTGATTTCCGAGCCGCATCATCTCATCGCTATCGATCCGTTCCGGAAACTTTTGACTCGCCTTAAACTCGTCAAAGCGCCGCATCGCATTCGTGAACTCTTCGTAACTCGGCAGGCGTCCAAAACCACTTTGATACGCTCGCAAGATGAAAAACCCGCGCTCGTGAAAACCCGTCGCGAGAAAAATGTTGAGCGCCACGTGCGCGCGCTCGCACGTCTCGTCGTTAGCTTGGCAATTCTTGATCTTATTCACTTGCGAAGCGATCACCTGCGCGTCCGGTTCCTGGCCTGAAAAGTCTCGATACAACTGGCGCACAAAGAACTCCGGATCGTCGATCGAACTTGGGAAATCCGGATCGAAAGCTTCCACTTCCGGCCAAAGCTCGAGACGGCAAACCTTCGTCGTGATCTTTTGCGAGTCGATCCACTCTTTCACCTTGCTCTCGTAATCCGGGTTCTTGAAATTGTATAAACCCCAGTCACGTGGAAACTGGCTGCTCGACGCATTCAGAGTCTTCACGCGCGAGAACGCCGAGATCATCATTCCATCGTATTGATATTCGGCGGTGGAATGTTGCGGATTTGGACCCGGCGCGACGTAGAACGCAGCGCAGTCCGCAGGTATTCGCTCCGCCATCGTTTTCAGGTAATTCTCTTCAACGGTTACTGAAAAACCTGCACCGTTGACTCGCGGCACACCAAACTGCTCAAACACCCCGAACGCCGCAACCAGCAACACCGCGACTGTCAACGCTCGCTTCCCGTTGGCAAACTGGAGCGCCTTCTGCAGTCCATAACCAAACGCGATCGACATCGGCAGCGTCAAAAAGATCACGTAACGCGACACTGCTCGAATCGCCCCGCCCGCCGGGAAATACTCATAGATGTATTTCCAAAGCGAGTGATCACCGACTTTCACGCCGAGCACGATAAAGATACTCGTCGCGAGAATCATCACACCTAGAAACAATAGACCAATCTCACCCTCGCGCCCCTTTTTGATCAACCAAACCGAGCCAATCGTCAATGCGATCCACGCGAGCGAAGGAACGAGGCCAATACCAACCATCAGCTCGCCCCACGTCGACGGTCTCGGATCCCCAACGATCCGTTTGTAAAACCAGCCCCAGACGAAGTTGCCGTCACCCATCGACAACAACGATCGCCAATCGGGAATCATCTGGATAACGAAGTCAAACTGATACCACGAGCCGCCGCGTATTGCCTGCAAGTAGATCAATACAATCGGAATAAACCCAATCAGAAAAATCGCGGCGCCGATAAGTATCGCGCGGCGCAGTTTCCATATGCTGGTGATGATGAAGTTGCGCGATGCGCGAAACGCGAGCGCGAGCAGGAGAAAGATCAGGATCCAAATCGTGAAGTACCACGTGTAGTAAAACGTGGTGGTGAGCTGCACATTCAAACAAACCGCGGCCAGCGACAACAGCCATGCTGCTTTTCGATCGGTGATTGTTTCCACTTGCTTCGCTAACTTGATCACGAGCGCAAAGATCACCGGCAGCAAGAACACGTATTGCAATTGCAGGTGTGTGAGCTGATTGAATTTCGGACTATTGAACGCGAAGAACATCGCGCCCGCGCAGGAAGGTATCAGTCCAAAACCCAGCGTTCGATACAACAAAACAAACGCGGTGCAGTAAGCAAGAAATGTGAACAGAATGATCGTGAACTCGGTGGACGTAAACATGCCGAAACCGAGCGCGCGAAAGAGCGAGTACGGCGCGGCAAAGCCAAAGAGCAGATCGGAGTAAGCGAGGGTTCGCTTCGTCGGATAGAAGATTCCGGGATTAAAAAGCGACGCTTTGCCCAGTATCGATAGATACCAGTGCTCCATGAAGTAGACAAACCCACGCACGTCGCCGCGGTCGCCAAAAAACTTATCGAAGCCGGAAAAGAACTGCGACGAGTGATAGAGAATCGTGCCTCCAACACCAAGCAGTATCGCTAATCGCGGAAATCCACGAATCTGATCTGCGCTCATCCGCGTTTATCCGCGTTTGAAGGTCCACCTTCAGGCCAAACGACGAGGAAGTACGGCTGGCCGTCGACCTTACCACGCATCTCGAGTTTGCCCCCGAGCTTTTCAATCTCGGCGATGTACACCTTCATCTGCTCGCTGTCCTGGATCAAGTATTGTCGCTCTCCTCGCTCCCAAACGAACCTGAACATCTTCTCGCGTATCTCGTGGTCCGTGAACTGAATCTTGAATGCAGGCTTGTTTGCGTAGTACCAGAGCGAACCAGTCAACAGGTCCGCCCAGATCCACGCCTTGTCATCTACAAGCTCCGAAGGCAGCAGAATCGGCGCATGCGTGATTGATCTTCCAGGCGCCGGACCGAGGTCGCGCTTATCCCAGGTTCGCTGGAGTGTCGCAGCAACGGGAAAAAGTACCAGCGCCAGCGCCACCCACGAGAGGATTCGTCGCGGCTCGAATCGCAGCGCGGCGTTGCTCGTGATTTCGATTGCAAAAGCTCCCAAACCAAGAAGCGTCACCGTGGCGAATAGCGAAGAGACCATGTAGTGCGCGCCGTTAATCCGGTGCAGGAGAAAATAACAAAGCGTTGGCAGCCACATAAGCGGTACCGCGAGAACCAATCGTTTCCAACTCAACCCGAGACGATTCGTCTGGTTCGAGTCTCGCCGCACGTAGAGCAACAGGAAACCGATGAGACCCACCGCGCCGGCAACGAGAGACCAGTTATCGACAGATCCATCGCCACTAAAAAGAAAGTAGTTAGCGCTCTGGCCTAAATATTTCAGCGTCGGTGGTTCAGCGTCTGCTCGCGAATAGGTTGTGAGATACCACGCGCCTGCGGCGACCTGCTGGTTAATCACGACTGGAAGTACGCCCGTGAGTGTCACGCCGAGCGCGAAAACTACTGGCAGACTTTTGATTCGGAAGTTGCGAAGACCTGGCCAGAGCAGTATCAAAAAACCAGCCGACAATAAGAACGACGGCAGACGGACCATCGTCGCTACTCCCAGCGACATACCGGCAAGCAATGCGCAGAGTAACGCGAGACCATCACGATCAGCCGTTTTGAACCGCAACGCGAACAGGGTAAACACAGACGTCAAAAGGATCGGTACGAGCCCCGCATTCATCGAGAAACTCAGCGCGCCGAGTCGGGCCATCACCATAAATCCAACGGTTAGCGCCAGCACAACTAACCCGATCGTGGCCCACGCTCGCTTCCAGGCCGCAATCAGCAACGCTCCGAAGCCGATAACCGCGAACACCCACACAACAAGGCGATTCAAACGATAGACCGCTTCGCCCTGCGGAAACATCGAGAGCACGAGACCAGTTCCCGGCGGGTATTGCGCGATCACGTAGCCCGACTGCGGGGCGTAGTGATGCGCGTGGGGCGCAATTGCTTCATCCCAGCGCGTCGACGGAACATTGCTTTGGAGCATGAAGTTGATCAGCAGTCGCGTTTGCGGTGATTCGAGCTCGAACCTGGGCCACGTGCCGTGCTCGTATGCGTGCCGGAGCTCTTTCGCCATGCGCAGGTAACCAAATGAATCGCAGGCGTAAGCAAACTCTTCTGTCTGAAGTGCTCGCCGGTAAGAAGTGCGCGCTGAAATGTAAAGGGAGAAAGCGAGCAGTGCTATCCACAGATAAACAATGATCCTTGATAACCTCATTCGACTATTGTTCATCTCTGTGCAACCTCTGTGTTCTCTGTGGATCTGTGGTTAACTAATTCAAAGCACTAACTCACCTCAGAGACACAGAGAACACAGAGGTGGCACAGAGAAATCAAAATTAGTGTCGTTGCAATCCCAGTATGCTGAGAAAGAAACTTGATAACACAGTTTGCAATCCGAGCGCGATCAGAGTCACTGCAGGGATCACGAGACGTAACGTTTGCGACGGATCGAGTGGTCCAAACGATCTCGAGCTCCAGAAACTCAGCGCATAAATCGACAAACCGATGCCGGCTGCTAGCAGAAGTACACCCGCGAGTATGCCGGTTTCGAGCTTGATGTAAAGAAACAGCGTCTTGAGCCTTGGATCTTCTGGCAACAGTCCTTCAGTAATCGCAAACACCTTAGTGAAGATCGCGAAGATCACTGTCTGGTAACCGATGACGATCGCGATCGCAGCATACAGAAACGTGTGTACGTCGAGTGTGATTCCGTCGACGACTCTCGGCCCAACAAGCAGCCATCCACTCGCCACCGTGCCAATCAACATCAGCAACAGCCCCGGATACAGAAACAACCAACGCGGGCTGTAAAGCAAAAGGAACCGGAGGTGACGCCAGCCGTCGCGCCAGCTTCGCAAGTGCGGTGGCCGGTTTCGTCCATCGACGGAAAGCGTCGTCGGCACCTCGGTAATTCGCAATCCGTGCAAAGACGCCTTCACCACCGTTTCGCTCGCAAACTCCATCCCCGTCGTCCGCAAATCGAGACGTTGAATGGCCGCTTTGCTGAAGCCGCGCAGGCCGCAGTGAAAGTCGCCACAGGGGCTTCGGAAAAAGAGCCGTCCGATGCCGGTCAACACGGGATTGCCCAGATATTTATGAAGCGGAGGCATGGCATTGGGCGCAATGCCGCCTTTGAACCGATTTCCCATCACGAGGTCGTAGCCGTCGCGCAGTTTCTCCAGGAACGGACCGAGGTTCGTAAAGTCGTAGCTGTCGTCGGCGTCGCCCATGATGATGAACTTGCCGCGGGCCGCCTTGATCCCACCCTGGAGCGCGCTGCCATAACCTTTTTCGGCCACATGAATCACGCGCGCGCCTAAAGAAGCAGCGATTTCCGGCGAGCCGTCGGTGCTTCCGTTATCAGCGATGACGACCTCGCCGTTGACTTTCAGATCCTCAAGAGCCTTTTGCGCCTTTTTGATACAGGTTTCGAGGGTCTCGGCTTCGTTGAGACACGGCATCAGAATCGACAACTCGGTCCGATTACCGTCGGTTTTGACCTCGGATGGGGCGGTTTGGACTTCCGTAAACATGTCTTCTGACAGGGTTAGAGAATTTACAGGATTAGCATGATTAGACCTATAATCCAATCAGGACGATTTAATTGACGCGTTTGTCTCAGATCGCTATACTCGGCCTTGGTAGCGCGAGAGGCGCTCACGGACAGACCCCAATCCGACCCACCCGAGCAAACTAATTGGGAATCTAGGAGAAACAATGAAGATCGGTTTTAGTCTTTTGATTATTGCGCTTTTGAGCGCTGTTGCCGTCCCTGTTTTGGCCCAATCGCCTCCCACACTCAGGATAGAAACCGAGACCCCTGGACTGCCTTCCGAGCTTTTTTACGGCAATATCAAGGTCAAACCCGTGCGCCTGAGACCGGGAACGAATACGCCTATTACTATCACAGACATCGATTTCTTCGTGCAGCAGCAATATATCGACTTTCTAGGCCGCATGCCAGATTCGACCGGTTTTTCGAACTGGGTGGCGACGTTGGGCGCCTGCCCGGATGGCGGCTTTGGAGAGAATCTCAATCCGAGTTGTGATCGCGTCCACGTCTCAGCCGGCTTTTATCTTTCGGTTGAGTTTCAGGGCCGCGGTTATTTCGCCTATCGCTTCTACGATGCGGCACTGGGTCGCCGTCCAACGTACAAAGAGTTCATTCCGGACATGCAGAAGGTCGGTGGCGCTCAATCTCCCGAGCAGGAAGTCATAAGCAAGAACCAGTACATGAACGACTTCGTGCAGAAGGCCGAATTCAAAACGCTTTACCCGGATAGTCTGACCAATCAAGCCTATGTCGACAAACTGGAGCAGACGGCCGGCGTCGTGCTCTCGAATAAAGCCGACCTCGTGGCGGCGCTGAATGGCGGACAAACTCGTGCCCAGGTGTTGAGAACTTTTGTCGAGACCCCGACGGTATTCAATAAGTTCTTCAACCGCGGCTTTGTGACGATGCAATACTTCGGTTACCTGCGACGTGATCCAGACTCGATCGGGTTCACAAACTGGGTCAATACGCTCGACGCCGATCCGAGCAACTTCCGTCACATGATCTTCGGTTTCATCTTCTCGACTGAGTATCTGAACCGGTTCTAGCCACAAAAAGGCACAAAACAAATAACTGTAGGGGCGGCCCGCCGTGGCCGCCCGTTCTTTTGTCGGAACGGGTGGCCACGGAGCGCCACCCCTACAGTGGCTTCTTCGGTGTCAATTTCCGGTAGACTTCGAGGGTTTTTAGGGCGGTTTGTTCCCAGGAAAATTGTTTGACGTGAACCTTGCCGAGCTCTGCGTAGTGTTCACGCGCTGTTTGATCGCTCAGCATTTCGGTCATCGCGTGGGCAATGTCGTCGATGTCCTTGGGATCAACCAGCCGGGCGGCATTGCCAACAGTCTCCATCAGGGCCGGCGTCCGGCTCGTGATCACCGGCGCGCCGCATGCCATCGCTTCGAGCGGCGGTAGCCCGAAGCCTTCGTAGAGTGACGGGTAAATAAACGCCGTGCAAGCCGAGTAAAGCGTGCATAGCTCTTCGTCCTGAAGATAACCAGTCAGGCACACGCGATCGGCCACACCTTTCTCTTCGATGAACGAGACGAAATCGTCCATCATCCAGCCTTTCCCGCCGGCGATCACGAGCTTCGGAGACAACGAAGTGTTACGCAGCATTTGATCGAAAGCTTTGACGAGGCGACGCAGGTTCTTGCGCGGTTCGATAGTTCCGACAAAGAGAACGAAGTCTCCCTCGATCCCTAGACGGCGCAGGAGCTCGGGGTCTTCCCTTCTTTTGAACACTGGTCTGGGCGCCTCGGGCGTCACTGCCACCTTGTCAGGAGGGATATCAAATCCTTCGCAAAGCTCCTTTTTTATGCTGTTGCTGGGCGTGATGATTCTGGAAGCGCGCTTTGCCATGAATGGCAGACGCCAGCTTGCGCGCCAGATGAGATCCTCTCTGTGAACTCTGAGCAGCATTAATGATAAATCGTGAATCGTTACGACAGTCGGGCGTCGCGACCAGAATGGGATTTCATAATTCGTGCCGTGAAATAGATCGAAGGAGTTTCGCAGCAAGTGAAGCGGCAGGCCGAGGCTCCACCAGCGTCTTTTCAGCAGTCCGTGCGGTGAGATGAACGTGAACGAATCGGACGGCGCGACCATCGCCAGATTGCGCGCCAACTCGGCCGTGTAATGTCCGACGCCCGTCAGCGGTGAGGCCAGCGGCATGCCGTCAAGTGCGATGTTCATCAGAAGAGGGGATCACAAAAAGCTCAAAAAATACAAAGGCACAAGCGCTTGAAAAAGAACAAGTCAGGAAGAGGGGCTTGCCTCCGCCGCATGAGTTAAAACAGCGGGGCAATCCCTCTTCCTGACTTGTTCTTTTCTGTGAATTTTTGTGCCTTTTGTGGCCAAAATTTATGGTCCGAACCTTTGGCGATACTCGGTCGAGAAGAGGAAGCCAAAGATCATGTGCCGGAAATTGCTCGGATCAGAGTTCAAGGTGTCGAGCCAGTTCTGAAATCCAATCGTGTCCGGATCGCGCCGCAAGTACCCAAAGTACTGCATCGACACGAACGCCCGGTTGAAGAACTTATTTGCAACCACCTGGCTCTCAGCGATGTTGCGCAACACCTCTCCGCGATTCATCTGATTGCCGTTGAGCGCGTCGATCAAGGCCTGCCGGTTGGACACAGTGACTTCCGCGTTCGCCTCGAGCGCATTCACATACTGCGAGTTATTCAGACCATCGTAAAGCTGCTTGAACGCTGGTCGTTGCGTCCACGCCGCCGTGTAGGCTTGCTTACTCAACACTTCCGATTCCGGCGACTGCGGTCCACCCACGAGCGCCATGTCAGGCACAAACTCAGCGTACGTCGGTCGTCGATTCAGCGCCACTTCGTAGAAGCGATACGCAAAATAACCACGACCTTGAAACTCTGCCGAGAGGAAGAACCCGGCCGACACGTGTACGCGATCGCAGCCCGGATTAAGGTTTTCTCCAAAGCCGCCATTCGGACACCCGTTCAGCGTCGCCACCCAATTCGCAAAACCAGTGGCATCAGGCAAGCGGCCAAGGAAGTCAATGTATTGCTGCGTGACGAAGAATGGAATGTCGTCGATCGGATTCGATGCTGCCGTCGTCCCATCATCATCCGTGATCGTGATGGTCGCCACCTGTGGTGAGCCGAGTGGGGTACCTGTTGCGCCACTCAACGTCACTGTAAAGTTTTCATTTCCTTCGGCCAGCACATCATCGACGATCGGGATAGTAATCGTCTTGCTCGACTCACCCGCCTCAAACCGCAACGTGCCGACCGCTGTCGCATAGTCACAACGCTCCGACCCCACTCCGTTTGCGATCGTGCAGTTCGTCAGGCCTGCAGCATCGCTCGTTGCGTAATTCACCGTAGCTGCTCCGGACGTGTCGCCACGCGTCACATGAACATTCACGAAACCCGCACCTTCATTCACGGTATAGCCAGATGAGCTCAATTGCATGCTCAAGTCTTCCACACCGTTTATTTCAAAGGGAGGTGAGATATTGAAGAAGATGTTTCCCACCGCCTCAACTTTGATTCTCGAATTGGGGTTGGGCGTGCCGGGGACGACCACCGTCTCAGAGCCATCATTTGGAGTACTGTTCGCCAGAATAATCGGAAAGGTAATTCCGCCGTCGCGCGAAAGACTGATTCTTACTGTGTCACAGCTCACCGGGGCGTTATTCGTATTGGCCACGTTCCAGGTGACGGTCTGCAAAGTCTTTACGTTCCACGTGTCTGGCCGATTCACCGTAAACGGACCAGCCTCCGCTCGCACATTCACGGTGGTTTCATCAGAGCTCGCTGCTCCTGCACCAGCACGATTGTCACGCACGGTCGCGCGAAACTTCATTTGGCGCGTCGTCAGCGGCAGCGACTCGCCCAGCGACTGGCTCAACGGAACGAAGCACTGCGGACAAGTAATGAATAACAAACTCGGAAAGAGACGCGCAGGGTTTGTTGTAGGAGCAAACGAGCGGAAGATCGGGCGCGAACCGTCGTCCGTGTTTGGTGGTCCGGGAGTGCCGAGATCAAATTCTTCCCAGGTGTAAGTCAAACTGTCATTGTCCGGATCGCTGCCGGTCGCAGTCAGCATGAAAGGCGTGCTTTGCGGAATGGTGTAACTCAATCCCGCGTCCACGGTTGGGATGTTGTTGCCGGTGGGAGTCGTAACGGGGCATGAACCACCATTGATTCCGGTCGAGTAAGCCACGATCTGCTCGATACTGGCAGTATGAAAGTAAGTGTCCTGGGACTCCATGTCTTCCAATCCGCAGGCAAAGCGATAGCCCATGATCGTGGAGCCTGTGCCGGGCTCATAAGCCGTCGCGGCGGCGCGCTGTGGTCCGCAAGTACCGGAAGTCGCGTTGAAGGTATGGGTGGCGCCAAACTGGTGGCCCATCTCATGCGCAGCGCTATAGTAAGTGACCACATCTGATGGCGGTCTACTCTTGACTATGTTTACGCCGCGTCCTTTTACCCCTGTGCGACACACGACACCCAGCGACGCCAGACCCTGAAACTGGAAACCGCCGGGAAGTATCCCGCCGTCAAAGACATGTCCGATGTCATAGTTGGCTGAACCGATCACTGCATCGAGCTTCGCCTGGTTCTCTCCGATCAGCGAGTTCACATTGTCGCTGGTGTAGCCGTCCGTGACGCTGTCAGTAAAAATGATCTGGTCCTCATTCGCGATCAGGACCAGGCGTATGGCGACATCACGCTCGAAGATGGCATTGACGAGATTGACGGTAGTCGTGACAGCGGACAAGCCGCCCGCGACTGTGCCGCCACCATAAGTTTGCGTGTACTCGGCGGTAGTAGCAACTGCGAGGCGATACGTTCGAAGCGCTGCCCCTGAAGACACGAGGTTAGCCTTCATCCCCATCTGCTTCACGGCGACGAGTGGCTCGCCGGTAGAAGTATCGACGTCACACTCCATTGAGCCAGCCGGGAGGTCACCCTGAAAGAAAGCGATGTAGGACGACGTTTGATTTGGCGCATCGGGCGCGATCAGCACGGTGCCTCGGGTAGTCAGAAGGATGGCGTGAAAACCCTGCGGCGTCCAATCGAAGCGGGTGGTGACTGCGCTGCCATCGAGAGCCTGCCCGGTGAAAGTGCGTATCTGCGGAAAACGCGACGCGAGGCCTTGTTCCATGACGGGTGAGTCGTAGATCTTAAAACGCAGCATGGACCCATCGGGCATCGGCAGACTGATGATCGGCGCATCTGCGGCTGTGAATTCACGCGGCGCTCTTCGCAGTAGCGATTGCAGGTGGATCGTATCGAGGCTCAGTGAGCGATATTTGTTTGGACGACCGGCAGTCTGTCGTTGCTGTTCCGGCAATACTTTCACATCACGCCACAGCGCATCAGAAGACTGAGGCGTAAACGCAGAAGCGACGGGGCTTTCAGCCGCGGCACTCAGCGCCGGAGGAGTTGCAGGCCAAAGACTCGCCACCGCAAACACACACACGGCGAGTAACAGGAGGAACGTTCTTAATGAGGATGAATGTCGCATAGTTTTGTAATTAATGTCGTAACGGGTGGCCACGGAGGGCCACCCCTACAGTTGTTGCTCAACGGTCGACTACAACTGTAGGGGCGGCCCTCCGTGGCCGCCCGTTCTTTGACCATTACGGTCCGAATCTCTGGCGGTACTCCGTTGAGAAGAGGAAGCCAAATATCATGTGCCGGGTGTTGCTCGGATCCGCATTTATCGTGTCGAGCCAGTTCTGGAATCCGATCGAGTCCGGGTCGCGGCGCAAGTAACCAAAGTATTGCATCGTCACTAACGCCCGGTTGAAGAACTTATCCGCAACCGCCTGGCTCTCGACGATGTTGCGCAACACTTCGCCGCGCGTCATCTGTCCGCCGTTGAGCGCATCGATCAAGGCCTGCCTGTTGGAAACCGGGATCTCCGAATTCGCTTGCAACGCATCCACATAGTCCTGGTTAGACAATGCATCGTAACGCGTCTTGAACTCGGTACGTTGCGTCCACGCTTCTGTGTACGTCGCTTTACTCAACACTTCCGATTCCGGCGACTGTGGTCCACCCACGATCGCCATGTCAGGCACAAACTCAGCGTAAGTCGGTCGCCGGTCGAGCGCGACTTCGTAGAAGCGATATGCAAAGTAACCACGTCCCTGAAACTCCGCCGAGAAGAAGAACCCTGACGACACATGTACGCGATCACAGCCCGGATTAAGATTCTCTCCAAAGCCTCCCTGAGGACAGTTGCCCAGCGTATCCACCCAGTTTGCGAAACCGACCGAATCGGGCAAACGACCGAGGAAGTCGATGTATTGCTGCGTGACGAAGAACTCAACTCCGTCAATCGGATTTTGAGTGGACGGCGCGTTGTCATTGTCATTGATGGTTACGGTGCTGGTCGACGTACCGAGACCGGCTCCTGAGACACCGCTCAGTGTGAGCGTAAAAGTCTCACCTCCCTCAACAAGAACATCATCCACGACTGGAACGATGATGGTCTTCGTCGTTTCACCAACCGAGAATCGCAACGTACCCGCCGTCGTTTCGTAGTCACAGCGCTCTGAAGCCTTGCCGTTTACGACCTGACAATTCGTGAGTCCGGCGGTGTCGCTGGTTTTGTAGTTCACAGTCGCGAAACCATTAGGATCGCCTGTCCTCGTAACGTTAATGTCTATATGGCCCGCGGTTTCAATAACGCTGCTCGTCGCAGACTCGAGTTGAAGCGAGATGGCTGACGCAGCGCGTGGCGTGTAAGTCACCTGTCCAGCGTTGGTCAGAGACTTCGTTGTTTGCTCGTCGAGAGACGTATGCGAATCGACGACGTAACCGTCCTGTTCACCGCCGCCGAGTCCCACTGTGGGAATGAGTGACGTATTGCCACTGCCGTAACGGCTGCGTACGACGCCGTTTGAATTAAGCTCAACCTCGAAATTGATCGGAGCGCCACCCGTACAATTAGCGCCGTCGAAGTTGCACGGAACGCCCTGCCAGCGAAAGATGATCTGGTTAGCCGACTGGGTTACATAAACGCCCGCATCGGCTCGTTTCGAGGTGCTCAGGTCGATATCTTCCCAGAGTCCGGCGATCATCTTGTAGCCGCCCAGCGCGCGTGGGGAACCCGGTGGATCGTCGGCGTCATCAAGGACGCCCGGATCCAAACCAATTCGCCGTGGCGGCTCGGAAAAGAAAAGATTACCGTTCGTGGAGATCGTCAGCTCGGTAAAGTTCGAGCCAAAGAATGGGAACGAAAAAGGCAGAATGAAATCGGCGTAGCGATCGTCGCCATCGAGATTGATTCGCGACCCGCCGCTTGTAAGCGCGGCGCTACTGCCAACACTGATCGTGTAAGGATCACCAGCAGATAACGGAACACCAACCGGCAAAGTCGCCGGTGTTCCTTCGTTTCCGGCGTTATCGAACTCACGCAGCGTCAAAGTTCCCAACAGGTGTTTGAAAGGAATTCTGATATCAACTGACTGCAGCGAGCCGGAATTTTTCGGAATGACGCCTTTCAGCGTTGTCACCTGGCCGGTACCGCCGTCGGTGAAGTCGATTCGATAAAGCGATGCATTACCACCACCCGCACCATCGTCACCGGATGCGGTCCAACCGACATTCAGGTTGCGTCCGTTCTGAGAGTTGATGTGGAAACTCCCGACTGTTCCCGGCGGCGTCGCATCACCGGAAATAAGCCCCGCCATACTGTTGCCGACGTTCAGTCGTCGTTGACTCAAAATCTTGTCTGAGAGACTCGCAAAAACACTTCCATCCGCTATAAGCAAATTCTTAACCTGCTGAACTGTCAGGTTAGGGTTCTGCGCCCACAACAACGCTGCCGCTCCGGAGACTTGCGGCGCAGCCATCGACGTACCGCTGAAGGATGAGTAAGTGTTGTTTGGAGTCGTGCTCAGAATCGCGTTACCCGGCGCGGCGATATCGACGGTTGTCGCACCGAAATGTGAAAAGCTCGTGAGCGTATCACTCGCATTCGAGGCCGCGACCGAAATGATGTTTGCAGCGTCGAAGTTTGACGGAAAGTGTGGAACCAGATCGTTGTTTGGTTCGATAGTTCCGTTGTCGACGTTGCCGGCAGCAGCGACAAACAGAAGGCCGCTCGTATTTGCCTGGTTGATAGCGTCGAGGAATTGCTGACTGAAGAGCGCCCCGCCAAAGCTTGCATTCAGGACGCGGATGTTTGCGCCTTTTGTTCCGCCGGTCGTGTCCCAAAGATTACGCATGGTCCTGGCGTACTGGATTGCGTCAATCGCATCTGAGGTACTGCCGAAACCGTCTTCATCAAGAAATCTCAAAGACATCAAACCAACCGACCAGTTAACCCCGGCAATACCAACGCCGTTATTACCAACTGCACCCGCAATTCCCGCAACGTGACTGGCGTGGTCCTCGGAAGCTTGACCACTAAACGTCGTACCATCGTTATCAACAAAATTGAATCCGCGGACGTCGTCCTTAAATCCGTTGCCGTCGTCATCGACGTTGTTGTTGGGAATCTCGCCCGGATTGATCCAGATATTCGCTGCTAGATCGGGATGGTTAAAGTCGATGCCCTGATCGATGACACCGATAACAACTCTTCCCGCTCCACTGCTGCCTGTTCGCGTGTCCCATGCTTGCGGCGCCCCTATCAAAGGCGGGGCGTATTGTTCATTGAAGCGTGGATCGTTGGGATTAACGTCGGCTTTCAGAATGTAGTTTGGCTCAGCGTCAATCACGTCCGGCTGTTGGCGAAGAGCAGCCACCGCTTCCAGCGTTTCTTCGGGCGCAACTCGTGCGAGTCGCAGTCCGGGGAGAAGATCCGAACCATGCGTGCGTTTTAGATCGACGGAAAACAATCTCCCATCGTGCGCGGCAATGCGCATCGAGGCGCCCTTGCTCTTCGCCATCGGCTCACTGCGATAACGCACCAGGATTTCCCCGGGCACAAACATCTGCTGGCGTTGTCGCTTTCGCGGAGTCGTCGCTTGCGCCGTCTGCGTCGCTTGACGCTGCGCACCCGATCGCACCGGAAAACTCACGGCTGCTACAACGAGGAGGGCGAGGAACACTGTAGAAACAAGAAGGATTCGAATATATGTAGACATGGAACTAAACTCCCGGGGAAAAAGATCAGTACTCTCCGTGTAATGCGTGGCTAAACTTATGGACCGAAACGTTGACGGTATTCGGTCGAGAACAGGAAACCAAAAATCATGTGCCGGAAATTGCTGGGATCGGCATTCAGAGTGTCGAGCCAGTTCTGAAATCCAATCGTGTCCGGATCGCGCCGCAGGTAACCAAAATACTGCATCGATACGAACGCACGATTGAAGAAGCGGTCGGCAACCGCCTGGCTCTCAACGATATTGCGCAGCACCTGCCCGCGATTCATCTGACCGCCATTGAGTGCATCGATCAGCGCCTGCTTGTTGGAAACGGTGACTTCCGCGTTCGCCTCGAGCGCGTTCACGTAAGCGGTGTTTGAGAGATTGTCGTAACGGCTCTTGAATTCGGATCGCTGCAACCAGGCGTCCGTGTAAGCCTGCTTGCTCAGCACTTCAGACTCCGGCGACTGTGGTCCACCCACGATCGACAGGTCAGGTACGAACTCAGCATAAGTTGGTCGTCGATCGAGCGCGACTTCGTAGAAGCGATACGCGAAGTAACCACGTCCCTGAAATTCCGCCGACAGGAAGAACCCCGCCGACACGTGTACGCGATCGCAGCTCGGATTAAGATTCTCGCCAAAGCCGCCATTCGGACAGCCGCTCAGCGTATCCACCCAGTTTTGGAAACCAGTAGGATCCGGCAGGCGACCGAGAAAGTCGATGTACTGCTGTGTGACGAAGAAAGGAATGCCGTCGATCGGATTCTGCGCGGGCGCCGCGTTGTCGTCGTCTGTGATGGTGATAGTCGCTAATTGCGGTGCAGCCAGCGTCATACCTGACGGCGAACTCAGCGTGATCGAAAACGTCTCGTTACCTTCGACCAAACCATCATTGACGATCGGAATCGTGAACGATTTTGTGGTTTCGCCCGGGCCGAATCGTAACGTTCCGTTAGCCGAGCCGTAATCGCAGCGCTCCGAGGCAGTTCCGTTGGCAACGGTGCAATTCGTGAGTCCGGCAGTGTCGCTGGTTGCGAAGTTAACAGTGGAAGTGGCGCCGGTGCTGCCAGTGCGAGTGACGGCAACTGTCAGCGAATTTGCGCCCTCATTAACTGTGAAATTCGCGGCGCTGAGCAGAACAGCCGAGGGCGAGCAGTTGGTTTCCGAGAAATTGATCGTGACTGGACCAGCATCACCTCCCGAGTTGGCGTTATTAAATCCGTCGACGGCAATCCTGTAGACCGTTCCGGCATTGGCAGCAAAACTTACTCTGCTGGTTCTCTCGACCGTATCATCGTCTTTACCTACGACGCTGAGCGGGAAACTATTTCCGGTATAAACGCCAAGAACCGTATCGAACCCGGTTCCAAGAGTGTCGATCGTGGCGGTGCCGGTAGCCGGCGCTTGCCACTGATACCAAACGGAACGATTGCCGCCGTTACCATCCGGAGAATGATTGTTCTCGTTTGCTTCGCGAGTTGCGAACACGTTTGTGCCACCCGCGGTTCCGGAACAGCCGGCCAGCGTTTGCGCCGAAGCGAGGTTGTCGTTGAGTGGCGGTCCCTGGCTGATGCTGTTGTTGTTGTAGCCGAAGACATTGAGCGCGTTGATGTCGTTGACCGTAATTTGTCTTCTGATGTTTCCCGGAATGCGCGGGTCCATGATGCCGATGTACCCGTTTATAAGATCGCCATTTAGGATCGCCTGTCGCCAGTGACTTGATTGATTGTGATCGGAATTATTCGTGGCGCTGTTTGGATCGTTATCTGGATCAGGACCACCGTTTGAGAGTCCGAGCTCATTTTGGCTCGGAACAAAATAGACTTGAGAGTTGGGAAACGGACCGCCGATGGTCATGATTCGCGGAGCCGATGTGGACGTATTTCCGGGTCTAAAACGATATAGATCCCACATCGCGGGCGCCACCGTTCCGGCCTGTCCTGGCGTACCTCCGGATCGAGACGTAAAGCCCAGCGCGTGTCCGATCTCGTGAGTCGCAACGGCTTCGAAATCCGTGCCGGCAATACCGTTAGTCCCGTCAAAATCGTAAGTAACGATTTGCGAATTGAAACCGATTCGGGCTGCCGAGTCAGCCGTTAAGGGTTGCGGGGAAGCGGAAGGGGACGGAAGGGGAGGGGCCGGCGCGGTCGGATCTGAGAACCCAATGGCTCGCGCAATCGATTTGGAGACTTGTAGTGAAGTTATATTCCCGAGATCTGTCGGTAAGGTGTTGGCCGGCAGAGCGTTGTAAACCGCGAGTTTGTCGGGAGTGTTGGCAGTCGCGATTAATTGTCGCCGCAGCGCGTCGTAGTTTATGCCGACTGTGGCCGGCGAGCTGGTCGAGCCCAATACCTGCGCGGGCCATGTTGCTCCAAAATTGGTAGGACCGTAATCGACGTCGATGTAAATCGTAATCGGGGAATTGATCACGTTCTCCCAGGCAGCAGCGGCGCGGTTGAAGGCAGCTTCCGCCGCGGGATTCTGCTTCAAGTTATCAGTTCCGCGCAAAATGATCGTCAGGTGCTGTGGCAAATCTTCCGTGCTTAAACGAGGTTTTAAGAGCTCCAGGTGATTGATCTGTTGCAGGCCAGTCGGTTTGATCTGATCCAACTCACGCGCTTCTGCTTCAGTGGCTTCGCGGCAAACGGTGTCGCCATTCGCGCCGCGATAAATAAGCCAGTGCTCGTTTTCAGAAGGAGTGTCGATAGGGGCGCTGGCTGAGACTGTCGCGACTAGAGTTGGTAAGAAAACGGTTAGGACCAGTCCGAGGGCCACCAATTGACGGCAGACGAGGCGCACGCGTCGGCCATTTAAAAAGAGAGGGATGGTCAATTCAGTTCCTTTTGGAAGCGCGTCAATCGGGGAGGTAGTCTTTCCTAAAATACCGGCACGTCAGGTGCGCAAAACCGTCGTAGGGATGCCCAACAATTTCCGAGCCGCAAGGCGAGCAGAACGCCGCCGTGCCATGATAGCTTTCAGAAAGCCTATCCGTCTATACCGTTCTCTGCGTAATCTCCGCGTCCTCTGCGCCTCTGCGGTAAAACAAAATGGAAAAGCATGTAAACCGCAGAGACGCAGAGGACGCAGAGGTTACGCAGAGTGAAATCTTAGCGCCAGCGTTGGCCGAATTGCTCGGTGCCGAAGCTTCCGATCCCGTTCAGCCGGAAACTGAAAACCACGCGGTTCTCTTTTCTGAGTCCGACGTTGAAGCTCGAAAACTGGCCCGCGACCGCACAGCAGTCCCAGGCATGCCCGAGCGTCACGGTCGAGCTGATCAACGAGCTGTCGCCTCTTCCCGGCCGCTTCTGAAAGTCGAAAAAGAACGACGCGCCACCGAAAAACCCCTGGTCGCGATTGCCCAAAAACACCGCCGGGCTCCACTGCGAACCACGCACCGTTCCCGCTTCGAACCCGCGCGGATCCGCAAACTGCACGAGGTCAGGCGAAAGCTCGATGGCCCGCGTGTAGTAAAAACTCTGAAACACTGAGATGGTCCGTTTGGATAACCCAAACGTCGTCGACAACGACCGGATGCCGTGACCATTCGTGTCGAGATCGCTGCGCACATCGACGAAGAGATCCCGGCGCGGACGATAACGCGCGTCGACGTTCACAGGCGAGAAGCGTCTTGGAACGCCGCCATAAACAAACCCGGAAAGCGTGTTGAGTGGATAAAACTGGTTGCGACGCCCCGTCTCGAGTGCACCGCCAAAGAATGGATCGAAAAAATACTTACCACGAAGCGTGATCGTGAGCGCTTCGTACGGCTGAGTCGACAATTGCTGCCGGTTCTCGGTACCGGTGCTGGTCGCGCGTGCATCGCTGACGTTTTCAGTCGAGCGCCGCGTGAAAAAACGATTCGCGATGCCAAACTCGATCTCGTTTGTATCGGCAACCGCGTCGATGTAATCGAAACGAATGATGCGATCGAAATCGTTGATGCCCGAAAGCTTTCTATAAACCACGTACGGCTCGATCACATGACGAAAGAAGAAATTGCCGTTGCGACGAAAGTCTCTCGCAAAAGCAGGCGGTCGTACGTCGAGCTCAAACTCGCCATAGGCTCTCGTCACGTTGCGTCCGAGAACGTCGCGCGTGGCTGGATCGAGTGAGTTTGAATAGAACGTCACGCGCCCGGCGCCTGATGCCGTGACGGACCAACCGGCAAAGGTCAACGGCAGCTCGAAGCGCGGGTGCAGATCGAGTCGCTGTACGATCGACGGCGAGATGATCGGATTGCCGCCCACGTCATTCACAAACCGCACCTGGTCTTCAACCGTCTCTTTCCGACTAACTCCGTCAGCAGAACTCTCCCACGAAAAGTAGAGTGGAAGATTTTTGAAGAAGCTGACGATGCCCGGACGTTTTTCGAAACTGATACTCGGTAACTGGCGAATACGAATGCGCGCGTTTTCCAGCGACGTCACCTGCGAGCGAATGAGAAAGTTGAAGCTGTAGTCGTTGTAGTCCTTGTTTATAAAAACTTGCGACGTCTCTTCGGGCGAGATGGCTTGTTGAATGTTGTCGGAGAAGACCTGCCGGAACGCGAGGTTGGACGTGATGTTCACATCAGCCACCGCGATGAAACCGTTCTTAAAATAGTGTACGCCATCAACATAAAGACTCGACCCGCCCTGATCCGGATGCGCGTCGTCTGCGGATGGTCCAAATACTCGATCTTTAACGGCGTAAAAACCGACGTTGAGATACGAGCGCGAGTTGGCGCGCGTGCGTAGATCGGCGCCAAAGCCGAGCCCGCGTTGCGTGTAGATGTCGTTGCGAAGTGTGACATCGGCGGAGCGGCCGAGTGTTTGATAGTAAGCGGTCGATAAACGAAATCCCTTGGCGCCTGAACCGCCGAATGTCGGCGTCAAAAATCCGGAAGCTCGATCGCGTGGCTTGATCGATACGGAAGCGTACGGCAGAAAAAACACGGGCATGTTTTTGAGTTTCAGCGTCGGCGAGTAAACGTAAACACGGTCGCCGGTTTTGATGCGCGTCTTTTTCGCTTGAAAACTCCATTTCGGAACGTCTTCGTCACAAGCTGTTACCTGCACGTTCGTCGCCACGATCGTATCGAGACTGACTCGCTCGACGCGATCCGCAGTGAAATAAATGCGCGTGCCGTCCTGTGTTGAATTCGTGTAGCCGGTTGAGTCGACGAAGTAACCCGTCTTCGTGCGATAGTTCCATTCACCACGCGAGCCGGTGATACGTTGCTGATCGCCCTGATCGAAAACGACGCTGCCTTCCGCGACCACCTTGTTCTCAGCTTCGTAAACCGTGATCTTGTCGGCCTGGAGTCGATACGTGCCGATGCGCGCGTCAACGTTTCCTTCATAAACAGCAACGACTGCATTCTCAGGACCAGACTTCTCCTGCTTTGTAGACTCAACCTTGAGCTCATCCGTGGCAACGCCTGGCACACCATTTTGTGTGGGCGGCCGGCGCTGCACAGGTTGATCGTTATTAAGTGGATTGACGTTGGGCGTGTCGGTCATCGGGTTTGCGACTTTCCGATCGACCGGATTGGTTTGCTGCGCGAAGACAGACAAGCAGACGGATAAAAGAATTAGGGGTACAAGAGCGAGGCGATTCATAAGGGCGTGTGGATGCTAACATAAAAATTTAGACAGGATTTACAAGATTTCTCAGGATGAACAAGATCTCATCCTGTAAATCCTGAAACATCTTGTAAATCCTGTCTGCTATTATCCGCGGGTGCCGAAGCGCCATAAATTAATGGTCGTCGCCGGTGAGCCGTCGGGCGACGCTCACGCAGCCGCGCTTGTTCGAGAATTACAACAACGCGCAGACATTGATTTCTTCGGTGCGACCGGTCCGCTGATGCGTGACGTCGGTGTCGAGACGATCGTCAATTCCGATGAGCTGGCGATCATGGGCATCGTGGAAGTCGGGCGCGTCTTTCGAAAATTCCTCAGCGCTTTTCGAGCATTAAAAGCTGCCGCGACTGAACGATCGCCTGATGCAGTGATCCTCGTCGACTGGCCCGAGTTCAATCTTCGACTCGCTTCATCCCTGCATCGCCGCGGTTTGAAAGTGATCTACTACATCAGTCCGCAATTATGGGCGTGGCGGGCGCGTCGCGTGAACAACATCAAGCGCGATGTCGATCTGTTGTTATCGATCCTGCCGTTTGAAGTTGAGTGGTACAAGGCGCGCGCGGTCGAGCATGTTGAGTTTGTCGGGCATCCGTTAGCGGGTGAGGTGAAGGTGCGTTTTGGGCGTGAAGAGTTTTGCCGGCGCAACGATCTCGATCCGGCGCGTCCGATTGTTTCGTTTCTGCCGGGCAGCCGGATCAAAGAGCTGCAACGAATACTGCCACCGATGATTGAAGCGATTGAGCAGCTCCGAACATTGCGACCGGAGATTCAATCGGTCGTCGTGGTCGCGCCGAGCCGCACGGTTGCTGAGGTGCGTGAGATCACTGCAAACGATATCAAACTAATCGAACGACAGACTCGCGAAGCCGTCGGCGCTTCTGATGCTGCGGTGATTAAGAGCGGGACCGCGACGCTCGAAGCCGCGCTACTCGAAACGCCGATGGTCGTGGTCTATAAGGAGTCGCCGATCAACTGGCACACGCTCGGGCGCTTGATTACGGTGCCACACTACGGACTCGTCAATCTCGTCGCCGGACAAGAGATCGCAACGGAGCTGATGCAGGATGATTTGACGAGTGAGAGAGTCGTGAAAGAGCTGCTGAAGCTTTTAGATCCGGATGTTAATAAAAAGCTGCGCGAACGTTTGCGAGAGGTCGCTCATAAACTCGGCGAGCCCGGAGCTTCCCAGCGCGCTGCGGAATTAATCGTTCAGTCAATCCGTGTTCATCCGTGCTAACTTTTCTCTTAATTCCTCGATTTCCTTGTGTAACTTCTTAATATCGTCACGCATCTGCGGCAGGCGGTTCATGTGCGCGTTCATGCGCTTGTACTCATCGAGTGGCTGCACGGGTATGCCCCACCAAACACCCGGCCGCACGATCTTTCCCGGTAAGATTCCGGCCTTCGATCCGATCACCGCGCCGCTTTGCACTCGCGTGTGATCACCGAAGCCGACCTGCCCGCCAATCACCGCGTCATCTTCGATCACTACGCTGCCACTAATTCCCGTCTGCGCGGCGATCACAACGCGCTCGCCGATGTCGCAGTTGTGGCCCACATGGACCATGTTGTCGAGCTTCGTCCCGCGACCGATGCGCGTACGCCCGAGCGCCGCACGATCCACACACGTGTGCGCACCAATCTCGACATCATCTTCAATCACCACCATTCCGATCTGCGGAAACTTCTGGTAACCGAGATCGTGTCGCACATAACCAAACCCATCCGCCCCCAGACAGACACCAGCGTGCAGTATCACGCGATTGCCGATCGAAACACCGTCATACAACACAACATTCGGATGCAGCACGCAATCATCACCGACACTCACGTTTGCACCCAGCACCACACCCGCTTCGAGCCGCGTATATGCACCGACATGCGTGTACTCACCAACACACACGTTTGGTCCAACATACGCCGTCAACGCAACGTCCGCAGTCTCAGCAACGACCGCCGTCGCATGGATCTCTGGCTCCCGACGCACAGGCGGATGCAGCGCCGCGCCGATCAACGAGAACGCAAGTTTCGGATTCTTAACTTCTATTAACGTCCTATCCGCAAACCTCTCACTAAGCCCCTCTTTAACAATCAAACACGACGCCTTACTCTCCGTCGCCACGTCAAACGACTTCTCATTATCGACATACGCAATCTCACTCTGATCCGCGTTAACCAGGTCCGCGATCCGTTCAATCCTTGTTCCAGGGTCGCCAACAACACGACCGTTAACTACGTGCGCTAGTTCGTCTACAGTCATCTTCATGCTCTTATGAATCCACGCTTCGAGCTGCGAATAAACCTCACCAGATGCGCAACGTTCTCATCGTCAACCTGCTCGAGCTCGCGCAACGCATCCTGAACCGGCATCGTCGATCTGAATAACAACTTATAAGCTTCTTTCAATGCGCGCCGCTCTTCTTCAGAAAAACCACCGCGCCGCAGACCCACACTATTCACGCCTCGCAGTCGCGACGGATTTCCGTCAGTGATGAAAAACGGTAACACATCCTGCACGATCTTCGACTTTCCGCCAATCATCGCGTAACGGCCCATACGCACAAACTGGTGCGCGCCGACATTGTTGGAAAGAAACACGTGATCTTCAATCGTGATATGCCCCGCGAGCGCGACCTCGTTGGCGAAGATGTTGTCGTCGCCGATTTCGCAGTTGTGCGCGACGTGCACTCCAATCATGAAAAAGTTGCGCGACCCGATGCGCGTCGTTTCCCCTTCACCGTTGGCGCGATGAAAAGTGCAGTACTCACGGATGATGTTGTCGTCGCCGATCTCGAGATAACTCGTCTCGCCCTTGAACTTCACGTCCTGTGGTTCGCCGCCAATAACCGCATGCTCGAAGACGCGATTTCGGGCGCCGAGGCGGGTATATCGTTTAATGACCGCGTAGGCCGAGATTTCGCAATCTGGGCCAATTTCGACGTTGTCCTCAATGATCGCTGTGGGATGAATCGCCATTTTTGACAGAATTGACAAGATTTACAGGGGTTTCAGGATAATCGCGTCTTGTGGATCCTGCAAATCATGTTTATGATGCTCGGGCTTTATTGTGTTTTTGAGTACCACAGGAGACCGAAAGCCTTTGTTTAGTGATCAGTTTCGCCGCGGGGAGTCAGAAAAAAGTAAGTTGTCGGGAGTGAAGAGCTCCCGGCTGATTTCCGGCCTCTCGGATGTCGCGTGGAAAGCGTTTCAGTCAGTCAACCAGCGACTCCCGGAAGGTGAAGCGATTCGCCCGAACTGGGCGCCTGGTCCTCTTCTCAAGTCCTACGAACGCACTGCTCCGCCACTCGGTTTCCCACGCGAGACCGATAGTCTTTGTCCGACCTGCGTAAAAGAAGTTCGCAATGCGGTGATCACTGGCGCGGTGCCGCTCGACACGTTGATGTTTGAGCATCCCGGTGAGATCAAGGCGCAGATACTCGAAGCTGACGGCAACGTCGTGATGCGAAAGACGTGTCCGAAGCACGGGCAGTTTGAAGACGTGATGTCGACTGACCCTGCGTTTCTCGAACGCATCGAGTCTCTCTTCTTCGGTCGTGACTTTAAGGCCGCTGAAGACAAAGACGTTCATCATCACGGCACTTCGAATATCAAGTTTGGACGCGGCGCGGTGTTGACTGTCGACCTGACGAATCGCTGCAACATGATGTGCAATCCGTGCTTCATGGATGCGAACCAGGTTGGTTATGTTCACGAGCCGACGTTTGAAGACACGAAAGCGATTCTCGATCGCGCCGTTTCGTTCAAGCCGCGACGACAGGTCATCATTCTCTTCTCCGGCGGTGAGCCGACGCTCTCGCCTTACTATCTCGACGCAGTCGCTTACGCGAAGAAGATCGGTTTCTATCGCATACTCGCCGCGACGAATGGCATCCGCTTCGCTGAAGATCTCGAGTTCTGCAAGGCCGCGAAGGCTGCGGGACAGCATGGTGTGTATCTTCAGTTTGACGGCGTGAGTGAAGAGAAGAACAAGCATCGCGGTGTCGGCAACTTGTTCGACGTTAAGCTGCGAGCGATCGAGAACCTCGCTGAAGCTGGTATCAAAGTCACGCTCGTCGTGACGATCGTCAACAGTATCAACAACGACGGTATCGGTCAGATCGTCGAGTTTGCCGCGAAGAATATCGACAAGGTGCAGACGATTGCGTTCCAACCGGTTTCGTTTACTGGACGCGATGAAGATATCTCCGACGAGCTGCGCACGAAGTGGCGCTACACGCTCGCCGGCATGACGCACGATCTCAAGAACCAGCTCGGCGGTCACATTCAACCGCTCCGCGACTGGTTCCCGCTCTCGTCTTATTCAGCATTCACGAGCGTGATGGACATGCTGCAAGGCGCCGATGCGCCGTGGGGATGGTCGTCGTGTAACTGCCATCCAAACTGCGGCATCTTTACGTTGCTTGTAGTTAATAAAAAGACGGGCGAGTTTAGATCATTGTTTGAGTTCTTTAACTACGAGCAGTTTATGAAGGACGTCGCGGTGATCACTGATACCGCGCGCGGCCGCAAACTCTCGTACGCGCAGCTCGGGATGACGATCATGCGCAACTTCAGCGCGGAGCTTGCGCCTGAAGGTTTTCCGATCTCGCAGATCATCAACTTATTCAAACCTTCGTCCACTAATTCCAATTCCGATCGAAACGATCGAATGGCGCAGAAGACCGCTGATACAAAAGACATCTGGCGCGTGCTCTGCGTCGAGGGAATGTGGTTCCAGGATCTTTTCAACTACGACTTTCGCCGCACCGAGATGTGCGTGATTCCCTACGGCACACAGGAAGGCGAGATCTCATTTTGCGCTTACAACACCGGCGTCGGCTGGCGGCAGATCATCGAGAACATGCACAAGACGGCGGGCCTCGCTGAGTGGTACCAGGACAATGGCCGGCATAAGGTCTACGCTGCCGGTAAATCAGTGCCGCTGAATACGACGAAACATTCGTTGAGCCTGCCTGTGATTCAGGCCGTGTTGGCGGAAGATGCTGAAACGCCTCAGGTAAGTCCTTATCTGGTAGAAGACGAAGAAACAGTTTCGGTTTAGCTGGATTCGCCGTCACCACCCGGCCGCTGCACCTCACGCAACTGGGCCACAATATCACGCAGACGTAAAGCCAGATCCTCGATCGTCTGCACGCGTTTTCGTGAGCGCTCGCTCAAGTCTTCACGCAACAAGAGTTGGGCCTGGCCCAGGACGCCGGTTAGCGGGTTATTGATCTCATGACGAATTCGGGCTACTAATGCGGCGGTCTCTTCGAGTTGTAGACGATACTGTGCAATCTGGTCTTCGTGTTCAGCCATTGATATTCGTTGTTTCTCCGGGAGCTCAGAAAAGGCAATTGTCTTTAGTTGTTATTAAGGAGTGTGCCGCTGACAAGTTACAGCCGTGCACATTGTGCATCTTGAAGGCATCAGGTTCAAGCATTAATTTTTAAGCAGCTTGCAGTGTGTGGAATACCATACGGGCAAAACGCCGAAAGGAATTACGGTGTTGCTATGAACTACAAGAGCTACGTGAACAAAACATTCGTCGTCGAATCGAGCAAATCGATCATTCGTGATGAGGAGTTGAAGGAGCGGCGTTACCAGGCAGGGGACGATATCCTCCCGGGCAAACGGATTGGCGACGTCAAAACGATTCCTCAACGCACGGAGATCAAGGTGACTGGCGTCAAGACTGATCCCGGCAGGCACACATTTGTGCTAGCCACAGCGGCCGGTAGTGATCGAGTTTATGGTTGGACCGCCGCGATGAATCTCGAGGGCGGGTTCAAGAACGAAACCGCCGGTCTCGCGCCGTCTAAATGGGACTTCGAACCGTCGGGCAGCAACATGACTTGTATCGACGCGAATGCGTTGATACGCGATGGCGCGCCCGAGTTCATTTCTCGCGGTACGACGATCCCGCTCCGGTCGTTTGTTTCTATTATCGAAACGTCGCCTGATGGGAAATTTGTCAGAGTCAGCAAGATTGAGATCTTCGAGGGCCGCATGGAGACTGGGGCAGAGATTGGTTGGACCAGGCTTTCAAATCTAAAAGACGGTTGCTCGGATCTCTATTTTTCCGAAGAGTGGATCGACAACAAAGGGCCAAATGCATGCTGGCGCCGGGGTGAGTTTCTTGGTCCAAAGCTGCTCGTGAATATCGTCGGGTTTGGCGGTGAGATGGAACAGATCACGCTCGACAGTCTCGATCCTTATCTCAAACTCGCCGAGGCGGCTGCAGAAGAGAATATTCAGCTTTCGATCAACAGTGCGTTTCGAACGTTTCAGCGCCAGGCGGAGTTGCGGCGATTGTTTGAATCGGGCCGCGGCAATCTCGCCGCGAAGCCGGGCCATTCAAATCACCAGCACGGTCAGGCGTTTGATCTGAACACTCGTCACAACATGTTTGACGGATCGGACAAGATCTACGAGTGGTTAAAGCTGAATGGACCAAAGCACGGTTTCGTCCGCACTGTTTCGAACGAATCATGGCACTGGGAATATCGTCCCGCCGACGCCACCGCACTTTTGGCCGCGGGACGCTTCAAGCTCGACGGCGTCGAGGACCGCGCGTAGTACACAAAAGGCACAAAGAAGAACACAAAAGGCACAAAGCATATAGTGAAGTGATCTCGCTCAATAAATCGGGCGACCAATCATCAGCTAATGTGCTTTGTGCTTTTTGTGTTCTTCTTTGCGCCTTTTGTGTACAAGCCTCAGTTGACAAGCGGAAGCTCGATACGTAAATTCAAATTCCTCTTGCTGGGAGGTCGTCCAATGGTAGGACTCCAGACTCTGGATCTGGCTATCGGGGTTCGAGTCCCTGCCTCCCAGCCAAATAGAATCAAACACTTACGGGCGGCCCAAAAGTGAGTCGCCCGTTTTTGTGTGCCTATAGTGTGCCAGCCGAATTTTTGACCCTATTGTGTGCCAGTTTTGGTGAATAGCATCTGCTCTAACTTGTCAGAAGCGCCCTGCTGCATATCGGGCATGACGTGCGAGTATGTATCCATCGTCAGAGTGATCGAAGCATGACCAAGTCGCTCGCTGACCACTTTCGGATTCTCATTCGCCGCAAGCAGACGGACGAAGAAATTGACGCCATGAATCCCGTCGAGGCCCGCGCATTGTTGGAATACTTCGAGAGCTTCAATCCCATCGCCTAATTCATTCCTTTTCTTCACTGGTCTATAATCTCTCAGTGTCTCTCGGTATCGCTCTGTGTCACGTATTCGCAGGTCGAGGTCTTCAGGTATGACGACTGGCCCAGCGGTCGTCGAGGATGCACGCAAAATGGAATTTCGCTTAATCTTTCAAGGTAGACTTCCTGCCGCTTCTCAGAGTAATACGCGGGTTGAGGACAAACACCGTATAAGAAAGGTGCTGCACCCGCAACTGAGGGAATACTGGAAGGCTAACCACTACTTGCGTGGCCACTGGATGGAGCAGAGGGATCATAAACAGGCGCGTTACAGGTATGACGTTCAGGCGGATAAGTACGCCAGATGCGGGTATAGATTCTTGCCACTGGTAGGCGAAGACGGTCAAAGCGAAGACGCATGTGCCCTCGACATACTGTTTCTGAGGCGCGACCAGCCGGGCGGCCTAGTAAAGCATGGCGGAGACATTGACAATCGGATGAAAGTCTTACTTGACGCCCTACGAATGCCCGAAGAATGCTCGGAGGTGGCCGGAGAGATACCGAGTCCAGACGAAGACCCGTTTTTCTGTTTGCTGAGAGATGACAGATTGATTACTGAATTGAAGATTACCACCGACCGCCTGTTAACTCCGGTTGCGACTGATGAGCGCATTCACGATGTTCATTTGATTATTCATGTGAGAACGATCTCTTTCGCTGAACCGCTTGTAGGCTGATGGAATCCAGCGGTGAGGCGCGCGAAGATTCAAACGAATGAGAACCCGGCAGCTCGCCGGATACTCAGATAATAACTCACGTCATACGCTCCCCAAACTCAGGACTGTTCAATAGCTTTCCTTAGTGGTCTATAATCCTCAGTGTCTCTGAGTGCTGCTCTGTGCTGTTTGGTTTGACTATGTTCGAGCACTGCTAATGCAGCACTGAGGAATATCGATCCTCTATCCCTGCCGAAAGTAGAGATTGCCCGATGGAGCGTCCGCAAAACAAGAAGTCGCTCGCACCGCTTGACCAACTGGCAGAGGACTGGCGAAAGGCTCGTCGTGTCGCTGCTTCCGTGTTTCGCGTGGTCAGGAGCTTCATGCCGCTACGGATCTGGCGAGAACTGCGTTTTGGGGCCTTGTTGGGTTGGAACTTTATTGCATTTGTCGCCGCTACAGGGCTGGCCATGTTAGGGTTGCAAATTATTTTCGATGTCCAGTCGCTCACGCTTGCGGAGGTATGTTTCATCGTGACAGGGCTACTTTTGTTTGGCAAGGTCATACAGTTTGCTATTGCCGGAAACTATACCTTATGGGAAAGAGCACTCTTTGCGTTCTTCCTT
>DATFDT010000105.1:0-32903 GCA_035251975.1 Pyrinomonadaceae bacterium
TGCAGCCAGAAAGATTTTTGGATTTTACCATTACGACGATTAAATAACTCTGTGAGCTCTCGAAAGGTTTGTAACCTGGAAACCGTCCTCGAAGATGCAGACGTGACCACGAAGAGAGTGGGCCATTAGGTTAACTTCGAGAGTTAGTTGGGCGCTCTGGAGGAGGTATGCCTGTGGCCGAACCGCTTTGATAGCTAAACTATTGAGGCGGTTTTTACTTACTCTTAAAGGCCGAAGAAAGCGCGAACGATAGGAATAACAAAAACTCCTAATGACACGATATCGGCCGTTGAGGAGACGACTGAATTAATACTGTCAATCTTGGTTGAGGCCGTGTCGATGACCTCCGGTGTCTTTTCCATGTGGGCAAGTTGATGGACCATATTGATGTCGTTTTTAACTGTGATTTTCTGAACAGGCGATAAATCTTTCGACTCCTCCACCGCGTGAAGCAATTTATGAATCGAATCATCGAATTCATTTCTTATTTGCGTAACACGCTGCGTAAAATTCGAGCCTTGTGCTACAGGTGCATAATTTTGATTGATGTACATAACGTTCGTTGCCGGAGTTGGCGGCTGTTGCCGTCGTTCGAATTCTAATATACCTGCGGCATTTAAATTTACCCCTTCATCGTTGCCACCGAGCCAACCCTTAGAATCAAGTATCGTAATGATTTCTATAACCTCCGGAACATCCAAATCCAACGCTATCGCAAGCTCATCCGGTATGAATTGTTTCGTGTGACGACCGCATCAACACCATTTTCATCGCCAAATCAGGTGTATAGTTAGGGTTTCCCCCGAATGTTGGTGGTCACCCTATCAAACTGCTTATCCCCGGTTAGTCGAGCGTCATTAAGCCCCACTATTTGTGTATGTGGCGGGTCACGAGGTGGACCACAGGTCCCACCGTCAAATTGGGGATCGCAGAACAAGCAGAAGAAGTGTCGTCTGGAGAGTGGTGGAACAACAGAGGGGCTCACTTGACCGTAACCCAAAACTTTGTGACTTAGTTGTGACAGGCTATCTTAGGTTCGTGAGGTAAAGCCTTACGTTCCAAACACCTGCAAAAATAAAATGGCTCCGCAGGTAGGACTCGAACCTACAACCCTTCGGTTAACAGCCGAAGCGACCGAGATTCGCGGACGTTGAACAACACACGCACTGATAAAAAATCGCGTGTTTTTCGATAATTTAGCCTTGCTGGGTATTGTACAATTCGCTCACATTCGCCGAGATAAAGAATCAAAGCGGAAACGAAAGCGGATATTCAAACTCAGCAAGGCTCTTTTGTTCCAATAGGGAGGGACAAAACCATGGCTAGGGAACGTCGAGGCTTTATTGTGGTCCAAGTCTGGGCTGAAATCACATACACCGATCATGGTGGACAGCAGCAGAAGATAAATTCGCCACAAAAAACGCGCGCGCGTGAATAACGTGCAAAGTTTGCACATTACTCGAGGGAGCAGTTTTAAAACCTGAGAAAACCAGCGGAAAGCTTTGATTGTTTGATAAATAAATCAACTTTGCAGCAACTTTTTGATTAATCAAAGGTTTTCAAATCAACAATGAGTGGACCCTGGCGTCCTCAGAACTGGGAAGAAATCTGCAAGCGCAATGCAGGGCGAAGGAAACTGCACCAGCGCAAGAGAAGGGAACGGCCGATCGCATCGTTAGACTGCTCGCCGCTATCGAAACCGCGCCCGAACTGCTCGAAAGTTCCTATGGTTGGCTGTCACTGACTGCCAACACGATGAAGCGAAGCAAGGCCACAGCGTCTCGGGATTTTCAATTAGTGCGCCGCATCCACGCTCAATTTCGTCGCATGTTTGGTCGGAGATTCGAAGTCAAAAAAGATCAGATTCTCTGGTCCTGGGACTGGTCTCACTATGGCTTTCGAACACGAGAAAGTTACCAGGCAGGTTATTCGAAAGCGGTGGGCCACTTTCCCTTCGACACTCGAGCGATGGTTTCTGAGGAAGCATTTTGTGGACTCGGACCTAGCTCATGAGAGCCTAAGAGTTCGTATTTCGAAAGCATGAACACTCGCCAACTGATTTCAACTTTAAAGCTGCTGAAGCGCTTTAAGTGATTCTACTAATTAAGCAGAAGAAAGTTTGACAGGCTCTGTACCGCAGGAATAAACTCCCGTCCCACTATGAAACCTCTACTCCTTGCGCTCCTGCTGCTCCTGCCGTTTCAACAATCAGACTTCGGGATCGTGAGTAAGTACGATCGGTTCAAAGATGAAACGAGTTACAGGGTGACGGAGTCCTTGATGCCGGATCGGCGCGGCTACGTTATCTTAAGTTTTCTCACCACGTTCAAGGGTGAACATCCGCTGCTTAATCGTCCTGCCACCGTCACAATGCTTCTCCGGTCGTATACAGAAGAATGGTACTTTCAAGATACCGACAACACGGTTCGCATGATCCAGGACGGGCAGCGATACGAACTCGGTAAAATGAGCATAGGCCGCTCCGATGTCGTAAACAACGGAGTCATCGAGCAGTTGGTTTTAGAAGTACCGTTCGCGGCCGTAGAGCGTATCGGTAGAGCTAAAAAACTGGAGATGCAGATCGGACGGTACGAAGTCGAACTAAAACCGGAGACCCTTCAAAACATAAGAACGTGGGCAGAGAGCTTTAAGTAGCAATCTGCCTCAACTGCTCGCTAGAAAACCAATGAAACTCCCGCGCCTTACATGTGGTGATCGGAGTAATAGCAGTCATAGTAAGTCTGCTGATTGCGGTGGCCTTTTGGGTTCATTTTCATTAGCGGCTCTCTCAGTTCCATCGCTCTAAAGGATCAGTGTTATGACATCCTCTTTTGCCTCCCTCTTGATCGTCATTGCCCTCTGGCTTTCGATGGCAATCTTTTGCTGTGCTGGATCGGATAACAAGCCGCTTAGTGTCGGTGAACGCGCCGAAGCCTTGCGAGGTAAAGAAAAGGGCTGTGAGACTGTCGAGAGGTTAAAAACTGCCGGTGGCTTCACAAAGATTGAGCCCGGCTACTCTGGCGTTACTCACGCATATGTTGGCAGAGAATTCTATGCTATCGATGTAGACGCAAAAGAGACTGCGTTAAAGGCCGTTGCCCTGTGTCATGTCGATCTCGAGAAGCGAGGTCAATTAGGCTTAGTCATCGTGCATGACGGATTCTCAGGTAAACGAATCGGCAGTTATGACTTTGCTTCAGGATTTAAGATAAGTTAACGCAAAGCTACCAGGCAGGATTATTCGAAAGCGGTGGGCCACTTTCCCTTCAACACTCGAACGATGGTTTCTGACGAAGCATTTTGCGGACTCGGACCTAGCTCTGGGAGCATAAGAGCTCGTATTTCGAAAGCATGAACACTAGTCACATGATTTCAACTTTAAGGTTATCAAATCGCTTTAGGTAATTATCTCCCAAACCGTTTCACCCGACAGCCATTCGTCGAGTTTGCCGCCAGACTGCTACCTTCGATAATCATCGAGTAGCTGTTAGCAATCAATAGGCAAAGCAGACCCGCTGTTGCCTTAGGGCAGGAAAAGAAATAGACTCCGCTCTGCTTTCTCCCACATCTCTTCTTCAGGCGTCGTAGCCTCATGGAAATCCGCTCTGACTCGTATCGTTTCAAGCTGTTCGTCATAATCGGACTCGCCTTGGGCGTACTTTGCTTTATGGTGGCTGGGCTAATAATTGGCTTAGACTACTGGTGGCGGGGTAGACCCGAATACTCACTGCATCAGATAGGCACCGCGGTAAGAACTCATAACCTGCACCTGTTCCGCAAACACGTAGACATCAGGGCGGTGAGCGGGCGACTTATCGACGACCTCATGAGCCTTCCACCCGACCAGGCAGGATCAGTCACCGAACGGTCTGGGCAGGCTTTGGGACAAGCCTTCGTCGAACTAATGAAGCCGCGAATTGTCGAAGCCTTTGAAGCCCAAATTGAGCGCTATGTAGAAACCGGTAATTTGAATCCGCCGAATCAGCAAAACGCCATCAATGCAGCAAGCCTTCAAGACATTCTAAACCGTCTTGGACCGTTCGAGTGGGCTACGATCGACGGCAACATCGCAGTAACTGAAATGACCATTCTCCCCTCATCAAAAGATCAGAAACCGATCACTCTTGGCCTGAAGCTGCGGCGCACGGAGGACGGGTTTTGGCAGTTGATGGAAATATCGCTACCAAAAGAGATCTTAGAGTCTGTACGGAAAACAAAGTGAATCAACAAACGTCTATGGAGTGCCTCGCGAAGCGACTTGTTTGAAATACCGAGATGGATCTCGAGACAAAGAATTGAGGCGTATCGGCACATCAAGGTGACGTGAAATTTGCACTGATTGACAGTATTCGTTCTGAGGCGCGACCGGGGGCACGGGGGCAATGTCAGTTTTGTGACCGCGCAATGATCGCGAAGTGCGGGGAGATTGTCCTCTGGCATTGGGCCCACTCTCCGCGCCGCCGTTGTGATCCCTGGTGGGAGAATGAGACAGATTGGCACCGTAAGTGGAAGGACTATTTCCCACATCACTGGCAAGAGGTAGTTCACTTTGATGAGAACGGCGAGAAGCACATCGCCGACATCAAGACTGATAGGGGACTGGTTATGGAGCTACAGCACTCATCGATGAACCCTGAGGAGTTGCGTTGCCGAGAGAAGTTCTACGGCAATATGCTTTGGGTGGTGGACGGTTCGCCTTTCAGGAACAACTTTCACATACTGTCGCCACTTCCTCCGGCTGATTCGGAGTTAGCCAATAGGTTAAAAATCTTGCGGCCGCCCTGTTTCCCGCTGGACCCTAAACATCCACGTTTCAAAGTCACGAATCAACCACTCTTCCTGCTCGACACACACCAAGTTGGCCGTGTCGAAAACTACCTTGTTTATGACGTGCTTCGGATAGATGGGAATGCCGACAAAAGCTACTCTCACCCTCGCGATACTGAGGTCGAGATCGACGGGGTATACGATGGTGATCACTTTTTACAATGGGAGCGTCCCCATACGGTCTGGCTGTCAACCTCCAAGCCGGTCTTGATCGATCTGGGTGAGGACATACTCTGGCAGTTGTATCGGTTCCAGACTAAGTATTTGGCAGCGAAAGCGGTCTCAGCGAAAGTATTAGTCCAACAACTTGGCGGTGAATGGAGGTAGTCGGAGCGGCAGATTGTTCCTGAGTGCTCTCACGCACTTTCCAAACCAGCATCAAAAGACAAAGTTAAAACCTTTACCTAGTTCGTGGTTCTGTAGGTCATCGCGGTTTCCTCTTCTTCGATTCAGTCTTTCCGCCTCCGCGAACCAGCGGAATAACGAAACGGTCCTCTGGTACATATTCGTCTTCTTTTCCAACTAGCTTAGGCAGATGCCTCAGGAAACCGAGATAGAGCATCAGCGCGACAAAAATCGCGAAAGTATAAATGAAGGTCCAAAGACTTGGGCCAGCAGCTCGTGCCTCATTGAATTTACCAGCGTCAATATAAGGCCACATACTAGAGACCCCAAACTTGACGCCGAATATAAAAACACCGTAAATCGCGAATACAACAAAAAGCACACGCCAAAACATTTCATGCACGCGAGCGTAACCCGTCGGGTGCTTATAAGCTAAGGTAGTGAGGCCCGTTAATAGCGCAAGCGATATTCCCCCCGCTACTCCCTCCCATATCATCAGATATTAAACCTTTCAGGGGCGATGTCTTGGAGCATCATGTGCTTGAGCCGCTCACTTGTGATGTTCTTCGCCCGACGTTGGCTGTTGTCTTTTTGCTCGGCCTACCAGGCTTTCGATTTTTCACCAGCGCAAGATCCTTTTCGTCAATGAGGTAAACCCCTCCGATCATCTTTGCTGGTAGTCGTTCGTTTTTAATCAATTCTTGAACTCGGCGAACACTAAGGTGGAGGCGAGCAGCAGCGTCTTTAGACGAAATCGTTGCCATATTGACGCGCATGTTAGCGCGTCAGAAAACTATTCGTCAATGCGCGGACTTTGGTTTGACAAAACTACGCGCTTATGCGTATAGTTTCGTTTCTCAGGAATGAAGCGGGCTGAAAGGTGCTCTAACACCAATCAGCCCTTGATCACCAACCCTTCCGAAGAAAGGATTGACGACCCATGAGGGAGAATAGCAAAAACAATCAACGCGGCACTAAGCGAACTCCAGACAAATAAAAGGAGGGTGCAATGCAGCGAGCAGATAACGAAACCCCGTTCAACTCAATGGAAGATCAATGGGAGAGTGTCCTCGATCTTTACGAGGACCAACCGGTTCTCGCGTTCATCTTGGCGCAAAACTTTCAAGTAATGAAAGACGTGCTTGAGGCCGGACCATCGGGAACGGTACAGGTCATTCAGTCATTTGATGATGCGATCGAGACTCTATTCCCGTTCTCGGAGTATTACAAAGCGGGTCGTGAGTTTTTTGATTTGGCCATGAAGGGAACCCTGCGACCAGCTTTCGATTTAACCAAATTCGCGGAACAGGCTCGCTCAGATGCCGAACGTGACGAAATCAATTGAATGCGGATACGAAAAGCGGATACGAGACCTAAAAAGTGGCTCCGCAGGTAGGACTCGAACCTACAACCCTTCGGTTAACAGCCGAATGCTCTGCCATTGAGCTACTGCGGAGTATTTGGTGGCGCAGTTCTTATACCAAATGGACTTCGGCTAAATCAACCGCAGGCAAGTCACAGCCGTGAGACCCCGCCCAAACTTGCGCTCCGACACGATCTGCGAGAATATCTCCAGCCCAAATCCCCTATCGAAAGGTCCGAAATGGAACGCCGCACAACTGCCTGGTATAGCCCCAACCTGAACATGGAAATGCCCCTCGTCGCCTATGGCCACTCCGGGCCCCCGTTGCTCATGTTCCCAACCGCAGCCGCCGACTATCTCGAATACGAACGCTTCTACCTCGTCGACGCGATCAAGTCGTTCATCGAAGCCGGCAAACTGCGCGCGTATTCCATCAACAGTGTCAACCGTTACAGTCTTCTTAACGAGCAGATGCCGCCGAATCTCAAGGCCGAGCTGCTCACGCGTTACGATCGCTACATCACTGACGAAGTGCTGCCATTGATTCGCAAAGACTGCGGCGACGGCGAGAACCGCCCGCTAACAACCGGCGCAAGTCTCGGCGCATTTCTTTCAGCCAACGCTTATTTCAAACACCCGGACGTCTTTCGCGGCGTGATCGCGATGAGCGGCAGTTACGACGTGCGCTCCTATTTAAAAGGACACTACGACGACAACGTCTATTTCAATAATCCCGTCGACTACCTTTCTAATCTCAACGACGACCATTACCTGCCGCTACTCCGCAAAGCGGATGCGATCCTGATCATGTCAGGGCAGGGAAACTACGAAGCGCCGGATCGCAGCCGCACCCTCTCAGATATTCTCAACGCCAAAGGCATTCCACACACGCTCGATCTCTGGGGAACTGACGTGGACCACGACTGGCCGTGGTGGCGCAAGATGCTGCCTTACGCGCTCGGAAAGTTGCTTTAGGACGCGGAATAAACGCGGATGAAATCCGGATTTTACCTGTGGTCGTCCGTGGCTCCCAGTACCTGTTCGGCTTCGGCGCGAAGAGTGTCGAGCTCTTTTTTCAATACCTGATAACGATCGATTGCATCGCGACCGATCTTCTGGTCCACGTTCGATGTCATGCTCGCGAGATACGTGATGTGGGCCTGGAGTCCGGGCTTGCCGTAACGCACGGGCTCGGTCAATAACTTCGCCGCGAGCGCAGTTATCCGTGCATCGTTCGGTGACTTGCTCATGGCTTCGCGCACGCGCCTCACGAGCTGGTTGACGCTGCTCACCAGTTCACGCATGCGCATGTTGTGCTCAAACTGTTCCTGCAAATCTGAAACTGTCACACCGTCTGCCGCAACTCTCGGATCGATCAGCACGTTGATTGTTTGCGTCTGACTCACAGCTCCGGTTTTTAATCGCACTTGATACTGGCCCGGCGGCAGCGTGACGCCCGTCTGGTTTCGCAGATCCCATGCGAAGCGATTGATGCCTGCTGTTTTGGTGACTCGCGGCGGCGGTGTGAAACGTCTCATGGGCGCCGCATCGGGATCTGATTCCGGTCCCGCACCACCGACACCCGGCATTCCCGCGCCCTGATTTCCACGACCAGCACGCTGCGGCGCGGTTTCGCTGTTATACGTATTGAGCACTGCACCCTTCGTGTCGAGAATCTCGATCACAACCGCATCACTCGGTGCCGTCGGCAGATAATATTCAACCACTGGTCCAAGCACTGTTGGACTTACTCGCGTTCGATAACCATCACGCGGCTTGAACAGCTTGGCTTCTGAAGTTTTCATTGACGACTGGAGTTGGTGCAGCGAGGTGAGATTGTCGAGAATCCAGATCGCCCTGCCCTGCGTCGAGACAACCAGATCTTTGTGATGCACCTTGATGTCACTCACCGGCACGTTCGGTAAGTTCAACTGAAACGGTTGCCAGTGCGCGCCGTTATCGAACGAGACGAACATGCCAAACTCGGTTCCGGCATAAAGCAAACCTTCACGATCGGGATCCTCACGCACGACCCGCGTGGGCCAATCTGCCGGAATGCCGTTCTTGCCGCTCGTGAGTCTGGTCCATGTGCTGCCGTAATCGTTGGTCAGGTAGATGTAAGGCTCGTAGTCACCGAGCAGCCAGCGATACACCGCGAAATACGCCGAGCCCTTGCGATGCGGCGACGCTTCGATGAACTGCACGCGCCCGCCGGGCAGCAGATCTTTAGGCGTCACGTTTGTCCATCTTTTGCCGTTGTCGCGCGTGACGTAAAACGGACCGTCATTCGATCCGGTCCAGATCACGCCCTTCTCTAGCGGCGACTCCGTGATCGCATACAACGTGCTGTAAAACTCTTCACCTGTAACATCGCGTGTGATCGGTTCGCCACTCGCGCCCTGGCAACACGCCGGATGCGCAGTCAAATCGGGCGAGATGCGTTCCCACGTCACGCCTTTGTCACGCGTGCGATGCACATACTGCGATCCGTAGTAGAGCACGTCCGGATCGTGCGGCGACGTTGCCATCGGCGAGACGCGCTGCATGCGATAGATCAGATCGCTCGCGGGATTGCCATACAACGACTGCCCACCGATCCAGTAGCTTTTCTCCTGACCCGTCTTCAGATTCATCACGCCGTACTGTCCCTTGCACGAACCGTAAACAATGTCGGGATTCGACGGATGCGGCATGATTGGACCAGTTTCACAACCTGGACCAGTGCGCCAGTCAGTAGTTGAAAACGGCTCGGCCTGGCTCGAAATGATTAGCGTCGTGTTGTCCTGCTGCGCGCCGTAGAGCTTGTAAGGAAATTGATTATCGACCCAGATACCGTAGATCTCCGCGGTCGGTTGGTTCATTTGCGACGACCACGTGCGACCGCCGTCAGTCGAGACGTTCGCGCCGCCGTCGTTCGACTGGATCATGATCTGGCTGTCTTTTGGATTGATCCAGATGTCGTGATTGTCGCCGTGCGGTGTGCGAAACGGCGTGAACGTTTTGCCTGCGTCAGTTGATTTGAAGAAGCCTTCAGCGCCGGCGTAAACAACATCGGCGTTCGATGGATCGGCGCCGAGCGTCGCGTAGTAAAACGGTCGTTGGATCAGTGCGCCGGACGAATTGATCAGCGCCCACGTTTGACCTGCGTCTTCAGAGCGATAGAAACCGCCGCCAGGCTTCGCTTCGACAAGTGCGTAAATACGATTTGGATTTGCGTTAGTAACGGCGAGATTTGCTTTGCCAATCAACTCATTCGGCAGGCCGTTCGAGATCCTGGTGAAATGCTCGCCGCCGTCTGTGCTTTTGTAGAAGCCACCTTCGCGCCCGCCGCTAATGATCGTCCACGGCTTGCGCTCGAGCCGCGACATCCACGCGTAAACTACATTGGGATTGTTTGGTTGCAGCTCGAGATCCATTGCGCCGATCCCGTTAGAGATAAACAACACTTTGCGCCACGTCTGCCCGCCGTCAGTTGTTTTGAACACGCCGCGCTCGTCGTTTGGTTTGAAGGCGTCGCCGTTAGCTGCGACCCAAACGATGTCAGGGTTCGTCGGATGAATGCGAACGGCGCCGATCTGTCCGGCGTTGTAGAGACCGATAAATTTCCACGTCTGTCCGCCGTCCGTTGATTTGTACATGCCGCGCCCAGTGGAGACGTTGCTGCGCACGCCGTCGGAGCCGGTGCCGAGATAGATCACGTTCGGATCGGAATCAGCAACGGCGACAGATCCGGTTGAGCCTAGTGGCACTTTCCCGTCAGTGAGGGGCGTCCAGGTTGCGCCGCTGTCAGTCGTCCTGAATAATCCGCCGCTCGCGACGCCCATGTAGAACGTCTTCGGTTGTGAAGGAACGCCGGTTACGGTCGTCACGCGCCCGCCTCGCGCTGGACCAACGAGGCGATACCGAAGTCCGTTGAAGAATGCCGGGTCGACGTATGAGAGCGCCAACATCAAGAGCAAGCTCGAGCGAAGCATCATTTTTCTCCTATCCGCAGATTACGCAGATTACACTGATTTGGTCTAATCTGTGTAATCTGTGGATAAGCTGTTAAAAGTAACGAGGTTACCGAGCGAGCGCGATAAGAACTACTTATTGACTAATAATTCAGGTCAGCAGTTTGTTCTGAAAATTGCAAACGCTTCGGAGTCGAGGTCATTTCTCGAAGCGCAAAATGCGGTCATGGAGTATTTATCCGAGCGCGTCCCGTTTTGTCAGCGCGTAATTAGAGAGGTCACTGAATTAGCGCGTGTCGTTACTTATCTTCCAGGCGTGCCGCTCGCGGAGATCAAGCCGCACACGCCGGAACTATTGCATGATCTCGGTCAGAAGCTCGGTCAACTTTCACGCGCACTGGCTGACTTCGAACATCCAGCCGTGCATCGGGATTTTCACTGGGATCTCGCGAACGGAAATCGCGTCGTGAATGAGTATGCGCCGTTGATCGAAGACGCTGATTTGCGTGAACTGGTTTTGAAGTGCAGGTTCGAACCTGCGACTGGGCTCCGACGAAGCGTTATTCATGGCGATGCGAATGACTACAACGTCCTCGTCGATCCGGAGAGCATGAAGGTTTCGGGGCTGATCGATTTCGGGGATATGGTTTATAGCTACACGGTTGGCGATCTCGCGATCGCGATTGCGTATGTTGTGTTGGGTGACGGTGATCCGCGTGACGTTATAGCTGGGTATACAAGTGAGTTTGGATTGCTTGATGAGGAGAGAGAGGCGCTGTGGCCGCTGGTGCGGTTGAGATTGGCGATGAGTGTCTGTATTGCGGCGCACCAGATCCGCCAGCAGCCTGAGAATGAGTATCTGGCGATCAGTCAAAAGGCGATTGAGAAAACTCTGCCACGGATTTTCACGGATGAATACACGGATTGAATCGTTGATGTTAGCGCGCAGAAGGATTCTGGGGAGGAATCTGAGTGTTGCGTATGCCCGGCCGGTGCACATCGTGCGCGGGGAGATGCAGTATCTGTATGACGATGAGGGCCGACAGTATCTCGATGCGTACAACAACGTCGCGCATGTTGGACATTGTCATCCGAAAGTCGTTGCGGCAGGGCAGCGACAGATGGAAGTGCTGAATACGAATACGCGTTACCTGAGTGAGCTGATACTCGAATATGGCGAGCGACTAACGGCGACGCTGCCTGAGCCGCTGAGTGTTTGTTTCTTCGTCAATTCCGGTAGTGAAGCGAATGAGCTCGCGATTCGCCTTGCACGTGCGCACACAAAAGCACGCAGTTTGATCGTGCTGGCACATGCATATCACGGAAATACAACGACCTGCATTGATATCAGTCCGTATAAGCACGATGCAGCCGGTGGTGAGGGCGCACCTGCGTGGGTACATACAGCACGGCTTGCAGATGCAGAGCACGTGATCGAGATCATTCACAACCTCGAAGCGCCGCTTTGCGGATTCATCGCGGAATCCATGCCGAGTGTCGCCGGACAGATCGTTTTTCCTGACGGATATCTGAACCAGGTCTATGACGAAGTACATCGTGCCGGAGGAGTTTGCATCGCAGACGAAGTGCAAACAGGATTCGGACGCATCGGCACACACTTTTATGCATTTGAAAAGTACGGCGTCGTGCCGGATATCGTCGTGCTCGGTAAACCGATTGGAAACGGTCACCCGATCGGCGCCGTGATCACAACACGCGCAATCGCCGACTCATTCGACAATGGAATGGAATTCTTCAGCACATTCGGCGGCAACAACGTCTCATGTGCCATCGGCTTAAAGGTCCTTGAAGTCGTCCAAGACGAAAACCTCCAAGCCCACGCACTCTGCGTTGGAAACCATCTGCTAGCCGGCCTACACGAACTGAATCCGCGTCACGAAGTGATCCGCGAAATCCGCGGCTCCGGTTTTTTCCTCGGCGTCGAGCTCGCTCACGAAGCTGGCGCCGCAGTCAATCAAATGCGCGAACGCGGAATATTGCTCGGCACCGAAGGACCACTTCACAACGTGATCAAGATCAGACCACCAATGCCGTTCTCTGAAGCAGATGCAGATCGATTGGTTACTACGCTTGATGAAGTACTTACTCGCGGTTGAGGATAAAGGAAAGTGAGTGTCCGCGCGTGGTCCAACCGCCATTTGAGTAAGCGATCGGGAGATCAACTGCAGTTGTGTTCTCCTCTTTCCACACCGCGCTGGACACCTGTTCGCAGTGCAAGAGGTAATGCTCGATGCCGGTGAAGACGCTGCGCCAGTAGCCGCCGTAAACCGTCTTATAAACTACGCCACCAACCTCCACATAAACCCTGTTGCCACTCAGAATCCGGTAGTTGATGCGCCCGAGCATATCGAGAAGCCGGCACTGTTCGCGCTTGGACGGGTCGCCATTAGGCTCGTCAGCGTCTCGCCATGCTTCGGGTTCGTATTGCGGCATTATGCGCCGCACATTATGCTCCTGTTGGGGTAAAGTCAAGAAAAATGGCAGCTTCATCAATCACGGCGGGCAAAAAGCTACTACGGTTTGCATTTGCTCTCACATTTCTCGGAGGAAGTGTGCTCGCAATGCTTTTCACGGGGTGTAATCGACAAGGAGGGGCAGAAGGAAAATCGATGATTGTAGGGCCTTTGGTTTACGTCGCACTCGGGGATTCGACGGGTTACGGTGTAGGGGCGAGGGAAGGCGGGTATGTGAAACGGCTCTTCGATCGTATCAACGAGCGGCGACCAACTTCGACGTTGTTGAATCTTTGTGTGAGTGGTGCGACAACTGATGATTTGGTACGGGAACAGTTAGATCGCGCGGTACAACTCAATCCGGATCTCGTGACGGTGGGTATCGGTATCAACGACGTCGGTCACGGGTTGACGCTCGAACAGTTCTCAAAAAATTTCGAAACGATACTCAGCACGCTGAAAGAGAAGACGCACGCGCAGATCGTGGTGACGAACATTCCTGACGTTTCGAGCGCGCCGCGCATTCCGGATTCGATGCGGAGCGTGTACCAGCAGAAGATCGATCAGTTCTGTACGCGACTGATCGAGATTGCGGAGCGGCATGGGGTGACGATCTTCGACATCTACACGATCACGAAGGATGAGCTGCCGTCGCATCCGGAGTATTTTTCGAGTGATGGGTTTCATCCGTCGGATGAAGGGTATGAGTTGTGGGCGACGCAGATGTGGCCCACGGTCGCGAAGGTGATTGGCGAGCAGTAGACAGGATTTACAAGATTTTTCAGGATGAACATGCAAATCCTGATCAATCTTGTAAATCCTGTAAACGATTACCCGTCGAAGGATCGAACCAATGGATCTTTTCGGTTGCTAATTTCAACCACACTTTCGTGTCGACATCCGCGCGGAAGTCGGCGGGCGCGCGGGCGATCATTCGATTATCGCCAACCGAGACAAACACAAAAGTCTCATTTCCCATCAATTCAGTAACGTAAACACGCGCCTCCATTGCACCGTCTTCAGGCGTTGTTAACACCTGGATATGCTCAGGTCGGATTCCGATTGTCATGTCGCCCTTCTCAATGAAATTCATGCTCGGACTGCCGACAAACTCTGCCACGAATCTGTTCGCCGGGTGATTGTAAATGTTCAGTGGCGTGTCGAACTGTTGCAGACGTCCTTTCTTCATCACGGCTACACGTGACGCGAGTGTCATCGCTTCTGCCTGATCGTGTGTGACATAGATCGTCGTCGTTCCGAGCTGATGTTGAAGACGCTTCAACTCACCGCGCATCTGCACGCGCAAACGCGCGTCGAGATTTGAGAGCGGCTCGTCCATCAAGTACGCACGCGGCTCACGCACGATCGCACGCGCGAGCGCTACGCGTTGTCGCTCACCGCCGGATAGCTGTCGCGGCTTTCGTTCGAGCAGCGGTTCTATTTCTAACATCGCTGCGACGCGTTTCACACGCGCGGTGCGATCAGCTTTGTCGAGCTTTCTGACGCGTAACGGATAGCCGATGTTCTCGGCGATCGTCATGTGCGGATAGAGCGCGTAGCTCTGAAATACCATCGCGAGATCACGATGTTGCGTCGGAACGTCGTTGACACGCTGGCCACCGATCAGGATGTCGCCGGATGTCGCCGTTTCGAGACCCGCGAGCATCCGCAAGGTTGTCGTCTTGCCACAGCCTGATGGACCAAGCAACACGATGAACTCACCATCGCGCACTTCGAGCGACAGATTGTCGACGACGCACGCGCCACCAAACGTTTTCGTCACGTTGCGAAATTCGATACCCATCTAACCTTTCACTGCCCCCATCGACAGTCCACGCACCAGATACTTCTGCAATGCGAGCGCGAACACCAGGATCGGAACGATCGCCACTGACGCCGCCGCGCTCATCACGCCCCACTTGATCTCGTACTGCGTCACGCGTCCAGCAATTCCGACCGGCAACGTCATCGCTGCGTCAGTCTGCGTCAACACGAGCGCAAACAGAAACTCATTCCAGGAAACGATCAAACAAAAGACAGCCGTGGCTGCGAGGCCCGGAGCGACGAGCGGCAACACAATGCGCACGAGCGCACCGAGACGCGAGTCGCCGTCGACGAGTGCTGCTTCTTCGAGATCGCGTGGCAAGTCTGCAAAGAAACCGCGCATCATCCAGACCACGAAAGGAAGATTGAAGGCGGTATAGACAATGATCAATGCGGCGCGCGTGTTGAGCAGTTGCACGTCGCGCATCATCAGGAACAGCGGTACGGCGGTGACGATTGCGGGAAACATTCGCGTCGAAAGAATCCACAACGAAAGTCGCCGGTTGAGTTTGAGCGGCAACTCGAACCGCGCGAGTGCATAGGCCGCGAGAGTGCCGATGACGAGCGCGAGCAGTGTCGATGTGACGGCCACGATCGCGCTCGTTAGCAAATACTCACCAAAAGAGCGCGTGACGAATGCGTCGTAGTAGTGCTCGAGTGTGGGCGTGAAGTTGAACCACGGCGGCGGAGTTGCGAACTGCTCGCCTTCCGTTTTGAATGAGATCGTGAGCATCCAGTAAACGGGCGCCAGCGCAAAAAGCAGCGCTGCAAGCAGGACCACATAGTGCACAGAAGAACCAAAAAGCACAGAAAATCTTTTTTGTGCTTTTTGTGTACTAGGCATCCCTGGCCTCCAGAAACTTGATGTATACCGCGCTGATGATGTTCGTCAGCGCGAGCAACACGAATGACATCGCCGCCGCGTACCCGAAATCAAAAAATCGAAACGCCGCGCGATAGATGTAAAGACTGATCGTCTCAGTCGCGAAACCTGGCCCACCTTCAGTCAGGATGAAAATCTGATCAAACACACGCAGCAAATCCATTGTGCGCAGCAGCAACACGATCAGGATCGACGGCTTCAGCAGCGGCAACGTCACGTGCCGGAACGTTTGCCACCGGCTCGACCCGTCAATCAGTGCCGCTTCGTAAGGCTCCTGCGGAATCGCCTGCAATCCTGCCAGCAAAACGAGAAATACGAACGGAGTCCATTGCCAAACATCAACCGCGATCACCGACAGCATCGCGAGCTTCGGCGACGCGGTCCACGTCAAACTCTGCGTATCAATCCCAAATTGTTTGAGCGTTCCATTCACCGCGCCGAAGTTTGGATTGAGCATCAGTCGCCAAACAACACCGACAACGACAGTCGGAAGCATCATCGGCACGAGCAAACTTGCGCGAAAGAAAGCGCGCCCTCGAATCTGATTATTGAGCAGGAGGGCGAGACCGAGCCCGAGCAGAAATTCACACGTCAACGCTGCAGCCGCGTAGACAAACGTGTGGCCCATCGCCGTCCAGAAGAAGTTGTCTGCGAAGAGGCGCGTGAAGTTTCCGACTCCCCAGGTAATTCCGGCGGCGGTTTCCTGTTGCAAACTGATCGTGACGGAATAAAAGAGCGGGTAGATTGAAAGCGCGAGAAGCACCGCGAGCGCCGGCGCGAGAAAGAGTGCGGGCAGCAGCAGCTCGCGCTTATTTTGCGCGTTGAAGAATCTTCTCGATCTCGGCATTCGCCTGATTCATAGCTTCGGCAGCCGACAGCTCGCCGCTGTTTGCTTTTGATAGAAAGATGCCGAAGGCATTTTCAATTTCGTTCCAGTAAGGCGTGCGCGGGCGCGGTCTCGAGCTTTCGAGCGAGCGCAACTGCGCCGGGTATGCGGGATTCTTTGCGACCAGCTCAGCATCCTTGAAAAGCGATCGACGGGTTGGTGGATTGCCGCGCCGGGTTGACACTTTCATCTGCTCGGGAGCGGTGGCCCAAAGTAAAAAGTCCATCGCGGCCTCTGCGTTTTTCGAGTAGCGCGGTATTGCGATCAGCCAGTTTCCAATTTCAGCCTGGCCCGGTTTCTTCGCACCCGGCAGCGTCGTGAATTCCATTCTCCCGACCACCTTCGACCGCGACGGATCGCTGAATGGACTGATCCAGACGGGCCAGTTAATCGACATCGCCGCCGTGCCTTGCAACAGGTGTGCACCAACTTCGTCGGCATTGAAACTCGCATAACCCGGCGGCGAGTATTTGCCGAGCTCGAGCATGAACTCCAAAGCCGCAATCCCTTCGGGACTATTCACCGCAGGCTTTCCGTTCGCGTCAAACATCTCACCACCGAAGGCCCAGAAGATGGGCATGAAGTCGGCGACGGCGGCGTTGCCCTGCGCGGCGCGCATGACGTAACCGTAGACCTTCGATCCGTTCGCGCCTTTGGTTTCTTTCTCGTGGATTGTTTTGACTGCCGCGAGCACGTCGTCCCAGGTCGCGGGCGCTTTCAAAGAATATTTCTCAAAAAGATCTTTGCGATAAAAAAATAATTGCGAGTTGCCGACGTAAGGCAGCGCGTACAGTGCTCCGGTCTGAAAGGGATGACGGCAGACGTTCAGCGACGCCTCGACAAAGTCGGAATCCGGGCCGGATTGTCCGCGTTTTTGCAGTAAAGGCGTCAGCTCAGTCAGCACGTTTTCATTCGCGAACCGGGGAAACCACGGATCGTCGAGCATGATCAAATCGTAAGCGCCCGTGTGAGATTTGAGATCTATTAATTCTTTCTCAAAAAGATTTGCATAAGGAAATTCAGCGATTTCGATGTGCGTGCCGGTGTGCGCTTCGTAATCGCGGGCGGCTTGTTTGAGCGCCTCACCTTCCGCGCCCGAGATCACCGCTACGGTCAGTTGTTTTCGAGCTGGTTGGCCAGTGCAGCTAACAGTGCAACTAATGGCCAGCAGTAAGACCAGCGTTGGGAGTAGTATGCGCATATTGTCGGCACAGATTAACACTGATGGGCCGGATCAGAACTGATAATATGCACGTATGCGACAAATTGTAACGACTGCAAACGGCGACATTGACGTGCTCAAGGTCCAGGAGAAACCCGATCCGACACCGGGCGACGGCGAGGTCGTGATTCGCGTGCGCGCTGCGGGCTTGAACTTCGCAGACATTCTCGCGCGCCAGGGGTTGTATCCCGATGGACCGCCGAAACCGTGTGTGATGGGTTATGAGGTCAGCGGTGTCGTCGACAGTGTGGGTAAGAATGTGAACCGATCGTTTGTTGGTAAGTCGGTCGTGGCGATGACGCGTTTCGGCGGGCAGTCAGAGATGATAGCGGTGAAGGCGACGCAGATGTTTGAGAAGCCTGAGAAGTTGACGTTTGAGCAGGCTGCGGCGATTCCGGTGAACTACCTGACAGCGTATGCGTTGCTCGTCGTCATGGGCTCGCTGCACGAGGGCGAATCGGTTCTGATCCACAATGCGGGTGGCGGCGTCGGACTCGCCGCGCTCGACATCGCGAAGAAGATCGGCGCGGTAACTTACGGCACGGCGAGCCAGGGGAAGCACAAGTTTCTAACCGATCGCGGGTTGGACCATCCGATCGACTATCGTAATCAGGATTGGCAGCCACAGTTGATGCAGCTCACGAACGGTCGCGGTGTCGATCTGATCGTCGATCCGATTGGCGGCGCGCATTGGAAGAAGAGTTACAACGCTTTGCGGCACACCGGGCGCTTGGGGATGTTCGGCGTTTCCACTGCCTCGGCAAATGGGATTTCGGGCAAGCTAAAGATGTTGAAGGCTGTGGTTCAGATGCCGCGGTTCCATCCGCTGGGTTTATTGAACAAGAATCGCGGTGTGTTTGGGTTGAACCTGGGCCACATGTGGCACGAGCCTGAGAAGGTTGCGTTGTGGATGCGAGATATTCTGCGCGGTGTCGATGAAGAGTGGATCAACCCGCACGTGGACCAGGCTTTCGCGTTTGACGACGTGGGTAAGGCACACCGCCGGCTCGAAGAGCGAAAGAATATCGGGAAGGTCGTGCTGGTTCCTTAATCCTCTGATCTGCGTTTCGCGAGAAAGAACGAGAGCACGGTGGAATAGATCAATCCGAAAAGCAGAGCGAGGAGAAATAGCCCAAGAAATGCGCCGAGGACGATGCGCGATAGCGGTGCGTTCGCGGCTCCGGGCTCGCTCGCCAGCCATTTTGTGCCGACGATCACGAGCGTGATGACGAAGAAGATCGATGCGGTGAGTCCGTAGACGAAGGAGATCGCGACGCCGGTCTTCAGTCCTTCTTTAAAGTAGGGTCGATCCCCTTTCTCATGCTCGAGTGCTTTCAGTCCGAGATAGATCATCGCAAACTGAAGGACGTTGAAAACGATTGGGCCGGCGAGTGTGTGAACGATCGATTGGGGGTTGGTGATGAGCGAGCGCGTGATCAGCACCCACGCGATCACGCCGAGCGTGATCAGAAGTCCGTATTTGAGTGGTATTTTCATACAAATTTTTTAGCTGCGGCTCAGTTCCATGCTGGTTTGTCGCCCCAATATGGCGCCCACGCCAGGGTCAATACTTTTACTGCGATGTTTGCTTTCGTCGGTTTGAGACTGACTTTCTCGAGTTGTTCTGTTTGTGGATCGAGCGACTGTTCGAGAGCTCTGGTCTCGGCTTGAAAGTCTGCTTCGAGATCTGAGAGCTTCTGCGAGAGCGCTTCAACATTGTCCTGAGCGCGCTCGACGTCCTGCGATTCTTTCATCGAACGACCGACACCGCGCGCCGCAGTCGTTGCCCGGCCCAGTGTCGACATGCTCGTTCGCTTTCGACCCAAAAACGACGACAGCAACGTGGCGCCAAACGAGATCGCCGTCTGCATCTTCTGTCCGCTCGCCTGTTCCGTCTCGCGCTGGACTGCCTGCTCCGCACGACGCTTTCGATCTTCCAACACTTCAAACCTGGGAGCGTACTTCCGTCGCAACTTCTCCACCGCTTCATCACGTTGCTCACGCGCGATCTGCTGCAGGCGCACACGAAAGTCGCGCTCATTCTCGCCAGGATTCGAGACGATCTCCAACGTCGGACTCTCCAGTAACTCGAGGCGCTGGTTTCGATAAACCCAGTTCGCGAGATCTTTGCGCCAACTCGCGTAGCTCTTCACTTTCGTCGCTTCAGACGGCACTTCAGCGAACTGCGCGCCGGCTTCCGGCTCGGATTCGAGATCTTCCACCGGCAGATCGAGCGCCGTTGCCTGGGCCCAGTCAAGACCCGCTGGTCCATCTGCAAACGCTGCCAGCAGATTCAACTGCTGCGTCATCTCGACTGTCTTCGAATTGCTGTAACGAACTTCCGCCGCTCCGAGCAGCATTGGATGATAAGTCAGCGTTGCTCCTGCCGCGCCTGATGAGCGCACGGGAATGTAATACTGGCTCACGTCGGGCGGCAGTATCGCTCGCTCGCTTTTCCCCTGCGCACTCGCAATCGGCGCAGGCGCAGAAGCTGTTGCAGCAGGCGGCGGCGCAGCGGTCGCTTTCAAAGGATCCATTAACAACTTGATCTGCGCGCGCGTCAGTGGTCCACGCAGGTACGACAACGCCCAGCGCGTTTCGAAAATTTCAGGCGCGTCGTCGTGTACGTTGTTCAGCAGAAAGATGCGCTTATCGAGCCCGGCGAGCAGTTGCTCCATCGCCTGGCTGTCAAACTTCTGGCCCGTGCCCGCCGCTATACCTTCGAGCCCTTCCAACACGCGCGCTTTGTCACGCTCTGTTTGCAAGCGACCGATGAACCACGTGCCCGTGTTTGCGAGTCCTTTGTAATCGAGATCGACCGGGTTCTGCGTCGCAAGCACGACACCAAGACCGAACGCGCGTGCCTGTTTCAACAACGTCAGCAGCGGTAACTTCGACGGCGGATTTGCGACTGGCGGAAAGTAGCCGAAGATCTCGTCCATGTAGAGAATCGCGCGCAGGCTCGTTGTGCCTGATTGCGTTCTCATCCAGCCGAGCACCTGGTTCAACAGAAGCGACACGAAGAACATGCGCTCCGCGTCGGAAAGATGCGCGATCGAAAAGATCGAGTGACGCGGTTTGCCTGATTCGGTGTGAAGAAACTTCGCTACATCGAGCGACTCGCCTTCCATCCAGCTCGCAAACGACGGCGACGCGAGCAGGTGATTCAACGACATTGCGAGCTCGAACCGCGCGTCAGCAGGGAAGTACGAATCGAGTTCCATCACGCCGACTTTCGTTACGGGCGGCGTCTGCACTTTCTGAATCAGACTCGCGATGTCGAGATCTCTTCCGTTGGACCATTCGTGATTCAGGATGTTTGAAAGAAGAATGTGCTCGCGACTGCGAACCGGATCTGCGTCGATGCCGATGAGCGCGAGCAGACTCGTAACGGTCGTGTTAATGCGTTCGGCGAGTGCTTCGTTGTCTTGCCTGATCGTTTCCGTTGGCGCGACGAATGATTTGAGAATCGAGACGGGCAGTCCGGCGTTACTGCCCGGCGTGTAGATGCGGAAGTCGGCAGCATCGCGCAAGCGCTTGATGCGCTCGCCGTCTTCGCCCCACTGCGTAAGTCCATCTTTCCAGAGCTGTGCTTGCTGTGCGGCGTCGACGCCTTCCTCAACCCAGGGCGCGAAGTCTTCCGGCGCGAGGTTCGGAAATGTCAGCAGTAAGTTACAAAGATCGCCTTTCGGATCGATGATGATCGCGGGTATTCCATCGATCGCGGCTTCTTCGAGAAGATTGATGCAGAGCCCGGTCTTGCCGCTGCCCGTCATGCCGACGCAGACAGCGTGCGTGACCAGATCTTTTGACTCGTACAGGAGAAGACCGTTGTCGGATTTTGTTTTGCCTAAATAAAAGACCCCGAGCTTTTCGAATGATGATTCCATTTGAGATTTATTTCCCCCACTTGGTTCGTGTGTACGCGATCCGAAATCCATTGCGCTCCGAGTTTCGCTGCGAACCGCTGCCGGGCAGCGTGGCCATCATCGCGTCTGTACAACCTTGAGTCGCAGCATACCGCAAACGCTCTTCAAGCAACGCGTTTTGTGCGCCTTGTCGACGCGCGCTCGGGACGGTGCTTGCGCCGGCGAGCAGCGCAATATCGCCCGCGATTGTTAACGCGCCTGCCGCGATCGGCTGTCCATTCAGCTCTGCTAAAAACGATAAGCCGGTCGAGTGCGCCCTGACGTGATTTAGCTCTTTCAAAAAATTAGTGACTTCGGGAAACTCGCTCCAACCCTCACTCGCAGTCTCGGCCCACACAGCTACTTCATCCTTCCCGACAACTCTGACTTTGATCTTCGCGTTCCGCGATCCTTGTAATCGAAGATCGCGATCGATCGGTCGATACAACACGTTCGAAAACTCAACCGGCTTGTAATCACGCTCGCGGATCAGTTCAAACACCGACGGATCGGCAAGCGGACAAACCTCGTGAAAGACTTCCGACCCTCTCGATCGAAAGAACTCTTCGATCTCATTCAACTGCTCCGCCGTGATCGGCTCAAAAACTCCGAGACCAAAAGTCTGCGTGATCGGCGATCCGACACCGTCAAACATCGCGTGCGTGCCGGCGACTTCGATCCACGCCGCGTCTCGATCGGGAAATGCTCTCTTCCGTGCTTCGACGAACTCGACATTGCCGTGTGCTTCCGCTCGCTCCAACCGGCGCGCCAGATCGATATCAGCAAATGGATAACCGTCAGACATTTAAAATTTCTCAAAAACAACTGTAGGGGTGGCCCTCCCTGGCCACCCGCAGGTTAGCAATTCCAACGATCGGGTGGCCACGGAGGGCCACCCCTACAGTTGTGCCTTAACCACCCCAAATAATCGAGACTCGCCGCAACCTGCAAGCATGTGAACTCCACGATCTTCGAAACTGATTCCGGAACCGGCAACGAGATCTTTTACCGTGCTGGAAACTAATACTTCGCCCGGCTCAGATTCGTTCGCGACGCAGACACACATCTGGGCCGCAGCGCCTGCCACCTGCCCGTCAACGATTTCACACTCGCCGGTGTGTAGCCCGGTGCACGTCTGCACTCCCAATCGCGAAGTGTATTCAGTGATCGCAGTCGCACAACGAATCGCGCGCGCCGGCCCGTCGAAGATCGCCAGCAAACGATTCTCCAGAATGTCGACCTCGCGCCCGCGAAACCACTCGATCTCTTTCGTGATATGCGCGTGCAAACGTCGCCACCATTCCGCCCAGCGCTCTGGTCCGAGATTCTGCACGCGCTCCTTTGTACCAACCAGCCGCGCCACGAGCACCGTCGCGAGCACCGTGTCAGGCTCGATTGGGTGTCGCACGCCAGTCAGAAACTCTTCCACTTCGTCCAGTATCGCATCCTGATCGCCGACAAACGGCAAGTGATCGTTTCCCGGAAGCTCGACAAACTTCGCTCCCGGAATCCGCTGCGCCACAAACCGCCCTTCTTCAACTTTCAAACACTGGTCCTCTGAACGATGAATCACGAGCGACGGCACGCGTATCGACGGCAACACGTTTCGCACGTCGATCTCAGCATTCATCTGCGTCAGCGCGACCGCCGCGCCGGGACTCGCGCCCATTCTCAAGTACGTGGCCCACCAATCGCGAAACTCCGGATCGTCCGCCACACTCGGCGCGCGCTCGTCGATCCCGACTGGTCCACCCCATTGCTCGCGCATCACTTCGAAAAACTGTTCGCGTTGCTCGAGCGTTGGTCCCCACGGATACTCCTCATCGCGAATGCGCTTAGCGTACGTGCCAATCATCACGAGCGCCAGCGTTTTCTCGGGATACGTCGCCGCGAACAGGCTACACATTGGGCCACCTTCCGAGACGCCAATCAACGCCGCACGTTCCGAACCAACGGCGTCCATCACGGCGCGCACGTCGTCCATGCGCTGCTCGAGTGTCGGCAGTTGATTGATCGGAACACGATCGGAAAGTCCCGTGCCTCGTTTGTCGAAAAGTATGAGACGCGAGAATGACGCGAGTCGCAAAAGGAAGCGCGCAAAGCACGGCTCGCGCCAGAAGTATTCGAGGTGCGACACCCAACCCATCACGAAAACGAGATCGAGCGGCGCATCGCCGATTACCTGGTACGCGATGTTCACATCGCCGCTGCGCGCGTACATCGTCTCCGGTGGTCGTTGTAACGCAGGTTCGAGTTGCTTAGGCGCGATCACGGTGGGAACCACATCGATCACGCGAGCACCCGCAGCGAGATCTTCGTCGTCACGCTCGACGACGATTCGCGCGCGCGTGCGTTCGCGCACGATCACACTCTCTTCTTCGCCGCCTGTCGCTCTAACGTCGCCGACAAAACGATAACCGCGCTTCGGCACAGTCTGAATGTACTGTTCACCGCCGGGCGACTGGCCGAGCGCCTTTCGCAGTATGGAAATGTTCTGCGCGAGGTTGTTCTCCTCGACAAAACTGTCAGGCCACACCTGCTGCATCAACTCCTTCTTCGTCATCACGTGACTGGAGTTTTCGAGCAGCACGAGCAACGTGTCGAAGACTTTCGGCGTGAGCGACACCTCGCGATTGTCTTTGAAGAGAAGGCGCTCGTTTACGTCAACTCGAAAGCTGTCAAATAGATAGAAGCGTGCGGGCCGGTTCATCATGGCTTTCAGAACTCTTTGAGAAAAACCTCAGAGGCATTTCAGGATTCTCTAAATACGAGACGTGCCTGCCGCTCGTATCTTCCACGCACTCACACCCCGACAAACTTGAGCCGAGATTATTTAGGAGGAGTTGCAATGAATACAAGTTCGATGCGCCAGGGCCGCCATGCTGTGGTGCTTGGGGGAAGTCTGGCGGGGCTTTTGGCCGCGCAGGTTTTATCAGATCACTTTGACGAAGTCACTCTAATAGAACGAGACGTTTTCAAAGAAACAGACGAAGTGCGTCGCGGAATTCCTCAGGCGAATCACGTACACGGGTTGTTGTTGCGCGGGCGCGAGGTGCTCGAAGAGTTCTTTCCGGGTTTGCAGGACGAGATGATCGCCGACGGTGTGCCCCTCGTCGACATGGCGAATGAGATCGCGTGGTACACGCGCGCCGGTTGGGGCATCAGGTTTCCTTCCGAGATGAAGGTGCTGGCTTTCACGCGGCCAGTGCTCGATCTGCACGTGCGACGACGACTCAGCAGTAATCCGCGAGTGAAGATCATCGATAACACAGATGTGCTTCAACTGATTCCTGCTGCTGAAAGGAATCGACTTGCGGGCGTGCTGATTTGTCCGCGCGCTTCGGAGTCGGATCGTCGAGTCGCAAAAGAGTTGCGTGCGGATCTGGTTGTAGACACGACAGGCCGTGCGTCGCGTGCGCCGCGCTGGCTGAACGATCTTGGTTACGTGATACCTGAGGAGACGGTGGTTGATGCGCATCTCGGTTACGCGAGTCGCTTGTATCGCATCCCGGATGATTTCCATCGCGATTGGAAGTGCGCATATGTGCAGTCGGCGCCGCCGGTGCGAAATCGTGGCGCGATCTTGTTTGAAGTTGAAGGTAATCGTTGGCTCGTCACGCTGACGGGCGGCGCGCGTGATTATCCGCCGAGTGATGAAGCCGGATTTCTTGAGTTCGCACGCAGTCTTCCAGTTTCGACGATCTACGATGCGATGTGCGCCGCGGAACCGCTCACGCCGATCAAGACGCATCGTGGCACAGAGAATCGACTGCGTCACTTCGAGCGTGCGAAAGAGTTGCCGGAAAACTTTCTGCTGTTAGGCGATGCGGTTTGTGCTTTCAATCCGGTTTACGGGCAGGGCATGACGACCGCCGCGCTTGGTGCGCTCACGCTTCGAAATACTCTGCGCGAGAACGGAAATCCGCGTGGGTTATCGCGTCGCTTTCTGAAGCGATTGGCGAAGGTGATCAAGGCGCCGTGGCTGCTCGCGACTGGTGAAGACTATCGCTATCCCGGGACTGAAGGTCACGGTGCGACTTTGATGAACAAGTTCATGCACCGCTACATGAACCACGTCATTGCGCTGGCGACCGAATCAGTTGCAGTCCGGCACGTGCTCCTGCGCGCCTTCAGCATGATGATCCCGCCGACGGCGCTCTTCCAGCCACGCATTTCACTACGCGTGCTGCTCCACATTTTGAAACCGACTCGCCGTGCCACCTCTGTGTCCTCAGTGTCTCTGTGTTGGCCGTTGCGATCAAAATTAACCACAGAGACACAGAGAACACAGAGATAGCACAGAGAAGCCAAATGAGAACCCGGACCGAGATCACTGTGGAGACAGAAAGATGGGTTGTCGTTCACAAACATCGAAGAACCGCCTGGTGTTCAAGCTGCTCACGCGACGTCGAGATGTTGAGCATCGATGATGCCGCAATCTTCGCGCGCGTAAACTCCCGCACGATTTTTCGCTGGGCCGAATCCGGCGTCGTGCATTCAACCGAAACCCCTGAAGGCTTGTTAGTTATTTGCCCCCAATCACCCAACCTACACCCCTGAAAGGACCACTACTATGAAAACCGCCCAGAAAATCAAATCCATCCCTGCTTTGCTTCTGCTTTCGGCCTTGCCCATGACAATGCTGCCGCACGTGACTGCAAAGCCACACGCGACAGCAACACCGAAGCCAGCATCATCCGAGATGACCAAGGCTGAGAATTACGGAAAACTCCCACTGCACTTCGAACCCAACCTGGGCCAATCAGCAAAACAAGTTAAGTTCTTATCACGCGGACAAGGCTACACGCTCTTTCTAGCGCCGGATGAAGCTGTGTTTTCGCTGCGCAACAGTGCAAAGAAATCGGTGTTGCGAATGAAACTCGTCGGCGCAGACGCAAACGCTGAGCTCAACGGACAGCAAGCGCTGCAAGGCAAAGTAAATTATCTAATCGGTAACGATCGAAAGAAATGGCGCACCGGCATTCCAACGTTTCGACAAGTCCAGTACAACGACGTTTGGACCGGCATTGACATGGTTTGGTATGGCACGCAGAGTGAGCTTGAGTATGACTTTGTCGTAAAGCCGGGAAACAATGTTTCGAAGATTCGATTGTCGTTTGCAGGCGCCGAGCAGATCCGTCTCGACGATCAGGGCGCACTGATAATCAACAGTAACGGCGAAGAGGTGAAGCACTCTGCGCCCACAATCTATCAGGAGACGAACGGCAATCGTGTTTCAGTCTCAGGCAAGTACGTTATTAAAGAAACGAATGAAATCGGATTTGAAGTCGGAGATTACGATCGCAGCAAGCCGCTCATAATCGATCCGGTACTTATTTATTCGAGCTACATCGGGGGCAATGCGGATGATCTAGGATTTGCAGTTGCGGCGAACAACAACGGCGAAGCTTATCTCGCAGGCGAAACGTTTTCGAGTGAAGTAACTTTTCCACTCAAGAACGCCATTCAGGGCACGCAGTTCACGACTTCGCTCGCCTTTATTACCAAACTGAATGCAAACGGAACTGACACAATCTATTCCACGTTTCTCGGCGACGCTGACGGTCTTTGTACGCTTGATGTTTGCGGCACTGAAGTCAGAGGGATCGCGGTCACGGAGGACGGCAGAGCTGCAATCACTGGCGCTACAGTGAACAACGATAACGAAAGCGATTTTCCGCTTACCGACAATAAGTTCCAGGGAAATGGATTCTGCCTCGGGGTTTGCGGTCTCGAGCTGGATCGCCGCATCGATGCTTTTGTGACGATGTTGAGTGCAGATGGGTCCGACCTCATCTATTCGACGTTGTTCGGAGGCGGGGCAAGTGTCTCAGCGGTCGGTCTCCGCGCGTTCGACGCCGGTAATGCGATCGCAATCGACAGCTCAAACCGCATTTACATCACGGGCCAAACAGCTTCAAACAACCTGCCGACCAAACACGCGTTTCAATGGTCGCGTCACTCGGAATACCAGGGCTTTGACGCTTTCGTCGCCGTGTTCAATCCAACAGCCACAAGCGGCAATGCAAGTTTGCTCTACTCCAGTTATCACGGTGGCGATGGCGACGACATCGGCAAAGGTATCGCAGTAGATAACGATCGGAATGCTTACTTCGTCGGCAGTACTGCGTCGACTGACATGGAAACTAAGAGTCCCAGCTCCCTTGCTCCCTTGCGGGCCAGTTTCCAGGGCGGCTCGACCGATGGTTTCATCGTGAAGGTCGACACGGAATCCGACGGCAATGCTTCACTAACTTACAGCACGTACTTCGGCGGCAACATCAACGATCGTGTCGAGTCAGTCGCGGTTGATGCGCAGCAACGCGCTTACATCACCGGCGCCAGCAATTCTTCACCGAGCTCTTTTCCTTTGAAGAACGCGTTTGATTCTAACCAGACAAACGGCGAAGCGTTCGTCGCGAAGTTGAATGCAGATGGAACGGCGTTGTTCTATTGCAGCTTTCTTGGCGGCGACAATGCAAACACGTCGAACGACGGTGAAGAAGGACTCGGTATCGTCATCGATGCCGGTGGGAATGTTTACGTAACCGGCCGCACGACTTCGGGAGCCTCATTTCCTGCGGTGCTTCCATTAGCTTTGCAACTTCAGGGAACAGCGTTCTTAACGAAGATCGAGGCCAGCATCTCAAACAATACAGTGCCGAAGATACTTTACTCGACGACGTTTGGCGGCAGCGGTGCCCGAGGTGAGTCGGTCGCACTCGATACAAAAGGAAATGTTTATCTGGGTGGGACTACGCCAGGCACTCTGCCAACCACGGCGGGCGCTTTCGATACGACTTTCAATGGTGGATCGTCGGATGCGTTCGTCGCTAAGTTCAATACCACCTTCAACGACACCGTCGGGGTTTTCACACCAGCGACCAATCAATTCCAACTGCGCGATTCGAACAGCACTGGTCCGGCCGATCACGTTATCACTTTCGGGCAGAAAGGCGATCAACCGATAGTTGGCGACTGGAACGGCAGCGGCATTGACCAGCCGGGCGTGTTTCGTCCTTCGACCGGCCAGTTCATTTTGCAAATCAATGCCCTAAAAACCATCACAGTCAACTTCGGAGGATCAGTCAATATCGCTGTTGTTGGTGATTGGGACGGCAATGGGATAGATACGCCCGGTGTGTTCAATCCTGCCAACGGTGACTGGTTCGTGACCAACGGCATCAACGGCGCCAACATCAACAATAGTACTCCCGTCGCCAACTTCATTTTCACTTTTGGTCAGAATGGCGACACGCCAATCGCTGGAGACTGGGATGGGAATGGCCTCGATAGCGTCGGATTATTCCGAACCGGGACATCGACTTTCCTTCTCAGCAACGGTTTTCAGGGCTCGGTCGACATTAAGCCGTTCGTCTTCGGCAGTCTTGGATCGAAGCCGATTGCAGGTGATTGGGACGGCGATGGTATTGATTCGGTCGGCGTGTTTACTCAAACCACCGGCACGATGTCGTTGACTAACATCAACAGGGTTGGCGCTGTTGCAGATATCGTCTTCACCTTCGGCGTTAACGGCGACATCCCCTTGGCCGGCGATTGGGACGGCAAACCCTCGTTGCCGTAGTTCCAAGCGGAGGGCCACCCCTACAGTTGCTGCTCACCGAGCGCCTTCGACGAAGTTGCGCGATTGGTTACAACTGTAGGGGTGGCCCTCTGTGGCCACCCGTTCCCTTATTCTGTGTCCGACCGTGTTGACGCGCGGCCGTCGTTAATCCAAACGGTCTTGATGTTAACGAACTCGCGGATTCCAAACTCCGCGAGTTCGCGGCCGTAGCCGGAGTTTTTCACGCCGCCAAATGGCAAACGCGGATCGGACGCGACCATGCCGTTGATGAAGACAGATCCTGCTGCAAGCTCTTCGATAAATCGCGCTTGTTCGTTCGCATCGTTGGTCCACGCCGACGCTCCCAAACCAAACTGCGTCGCGTTCGCAATCCGGATCGCTTCATCGATATCAGACGCCCGGAAGAGCGTGGCCACCGGTCCAAAGATCTCTTCGCACGACACCGGCTCATTGATATCAAGATCGACCAGCACCGTCGGCTCGTAGTAATTCCCGGAACGATCGTCTCTCTTGCCGCCGATCAACACGCGCGCGCCGCTCGCCACCGCGCGTTTCACCTGCTCGTCGAGATCGTTCACGATTTGCGGCGTCGCGAGTGGTCCAATGTCGGTTGATTCTTCCATCGGATCCCCGATCTTCAACGCGCGCATCTCCTCAACAAATCGTCGTTCAAACTCATCGTAGATCTCAGTCGCAACGATGAAACGCTTTGCCGCGATGCACGATTGCCCGTTATTGATCGTGCGCGCTTTGACACCAGTTGTCACCGCTTCATCGAGATTCGCTGACGGCATGACGATGAACGGATCGCTGCCACCGAGTTCCAGCACTGTCTTCTTGATCTGCTTTCCAGCAATTGACGCGACGCTGCGACCGGCGGGCTCGCTACCCGTCAACGTCGCTGCAACCACGCGTCGATCATTCAGTATTCCCTCAACTGCGTCAGAACCGATGAGCAGCGTTTGAAACACGCCCTTCGGAAATCCTGCACGCGCGAAGATGTCTTCGATCGCGACCGCACACTGCGGCACGTTCGACGCATGCTTTAGCAGCCCAACGTTGCCAGCCATCAGCGCAGGCGCCGCAAAGCGAAACACTTGCCAGAACGGAAAGTTCCAAGGCATGACGGCGAGCACCGGTCCGAGCGGTTGAAAGCGTATATAACTCTTCTGCGCATTCGTTTCAACGACCTGATCGGCGAGGTGATGCTGCGCGTTTTCGGCGTAGTAGCGACAAACCCACGCGCACTTTTCCGCCTCGGCGATCGCCGCTTTGATCGGTTTGCCCATCTCCTCCGTCATCATCTTTCCGAGTGCTTGTTTATCTTTTTCGAGAATTTCAGCCGCGCGCTGCATCTTCGCCGCGCGCTCAGTCATGGGCGTGTGTCGATAAGCGCGAAATACATCAGCCGCGAGCGCAAGTTTTTCCTCGATCTGCGCTGCCGTATGCGCTTCGAAATTTTTCAGAGTTTTCCCCGTGCTTGGATTGATTGATGCAATTGTCATGATGAAAGGATTATATTCTCTTTCAATGGCCGAGAACCAAAAGCCCCAACTCGACCGCTTCGGCGTCGCTGCCGCGCTCCAGGAGATCGCGCAGTTGATGGATCTGAAAGGCGGCCAGTTTCGCTTCAAAGCGAAAGCGTACAACGCCGGCGCGCGCGCCATTCAAGGCGTCGCTGATCTCGATCGACTCGTCAGAGAAGATCGTCTAACTACATTGCCGCGCATCGGCGACGCACTCGCATCACAGATCAAACAACTCTATCTGACGGGCGAATCTTCAGTCCTGAACGGCCTGCGACAAGAATTTCCGGAAGGCGTGATCGAGCTTTCATCCGTGCCTGGACTGAGCGTCGAGAAGATCAAACAACTCGATGAGGCAGGCATTAGTTCGATCGCGCAACTCAAAGACGCCGCCGAAACCGGACGTCTCGAAACACTGAAAGGCTTTGGTCCAAAGACCGCGCAGCGCCTGCTAACCCAACTCGAATCACCGGTGCAGAAACCCAAGCGTCGCCTGCACCTGCATCAGGCGTGGAACACGGCCGAGCAATGCATCGAGTATCTGAAAGCGATCGACGGCGTGGTTGACGTCAGTGTTGCCGGTTCGTTGCGGCGTTGGGAAGAAACGATCGGCGTCATCGACATCGTCGCAGGGGCGAAAGATCCGGCGGCAGTAGTCGAGAAATTTCAGGAGTTTCCACTCGTGCTGTCGAGCCAGCTTGATGGTCCAAATGCGTGTGTGGCGCACTTTGCCGATGGCGCGCAGGTCTGGCTGACAGTCGTGCCACCGGAGGAGTTTGGAATCAGGCTCTTCGTCAAGACCGGCTCACAGGCGCACATCGAAAAGATCAAGGACTACGCCGAACGAAAGAAAGTGAACGTCACGCGGCTGCCGCGTACTGAAGAACAACTCTACAAACGTTTAGGCATGGCTTATATCCCTCCGGAGCTGCGTGAAGACGTGGGCGAGATCGAGGCGGCAGTCGCCAATAAACTTCCGGAAGATCTCGTGACTGAAGCCGACATCAAAGGCGTGGTCCATTGTCACACGACTTACTCGGACGGCATCCACACGCTCGAAGCAATGGTGCGCGGCGCTGAAGAGATGGGCATGAAGTACATCACCATCACTGATCATTCGCCGACCGCGATTTATGCCAACGGGGTGAAACTCGATCGTCTGAAACGACAGTGGGAAGAGATTGAAGAAGTGCAGGAGAAGGTATCGATCAAGATCCTGCGCGGCACCGAGTCAGACATCGTTGCGAGCGGCAAGCTCGACTATCCCGATGCGGTGCTCGAAAAGTTTGACGTGATCGTCGCGAGCATTCATGCGCGTTACAAGATGGATTCAGAAAAGATGACGGCGCGTATTACGACTGCAATGCGCGAGCCGGTGTTCAAGATCTGGGGACACGCGCTCGGACGATTGCTGCAACGCCGGCCGCCGTTTGAATGTGATGTTCCGCGAATTCTCGACGTAATCGCGGAGTCGCGCGCGGCGATCGAGATCAACGGCGATCCTTATCGTCTCGACCTCGAGCCCCGCTGGCTACGCGAGGCCCGCAAGCGAAAGATCAAATTCGTAGTCTCGACTGACGCGCACTCAGTAAAGGCAATGAACAACATCAAGTACGGAGTCGCGATGGCCCGCCGTGGCTGGATCACGCGCAAAGAGGTTCTGAACACTCTCAACCCCGCCGGGTTCGCCAAGGCTGTTAAGCCCGTTCACTAAACACCAACAGATAGCCATTTGGATCTCTTACCTCGAATTCCCAATTCCCATACGGCTGCTTGCGCAATGGCTGCACGATCGTCGCTTCTTCACGCACGGACTCGAATAGATCCTTCACTCCCTCGATCCGAAAGTACGCATCCCAAACTCCACCCGCGCGTGATTTATAAATTTCAGGCTTCTCGTAGCCTTCAACTCGCTGCAGCATAATCTCGACCTTGTCTCGATACATGATCGCGAATACGTAAGGCTCGTGCGCCGGGAACGGGTCGCCGATAAAGCCGAGTTGCTCCTCATACCAGCGAATCGTCGCCCCGATATCCGCCACGGCAAACACCGGCGCCACGGAATGAAATTCAGCCATCTTCAAGCCTCCTTGTTAACGGAACGGGT
>DATFDT010000106.1:0-5950 GCA_035251975.1 Pyrinomonadaceae bacterium
AGAGGGGCTTGCCCCCGCTGTTTTACTTACTTCAAGCCTTTCATGATCTGTACGTGAGCATCGAGGATCTCGGTTGCTTGCTCGGGATTTGGAGTTAGCGACCAATCATCGTGATCCCACGTGCCGCCGAGGATGATGCCGTCGCGTCGCGGAAACATGTAACCGCTGCTCAGGTAGCAATAGTCGATCTCAGGTTGCGGCAACAGTATCTCCAGTTGACCGCGCACTGGAGTCAGCTCTTCATCATTGAACAATGCGCGTGAGCCGAGTCCCGTGCAGTTGAAGATCACAGGCTCGCGCAGTCTCGCGAGCTCCTGCCGGTTTCGAAACTCCCTCACGACAACTCTGCCGCCCGCAATATAGAAGTCACGCAACAACGCGCTGAGATAAATTGACGGCTCGATCAGCATCGTTGAATACTGCCGCGCGAAAGGAAAACCGAAATAGTTCTCCGGATCGCGATGAACCTGGAGCTGCGGGTATAGATCGTTGCCGCCCGGCAATTCGCGCCCGAGCGACGCCTCGTGACGTATCAATTCAAACGTGTCGATCCAACGTACTCCGTATTCAGCTCCGACGAGTAACTGAAAAGCCCTGTTTGAAATTCGAGACGCCTGCCGGAATTGTTCGTAGAACTTCGGAGTTGTTGTTTCAAAGACAGAAGTGGGCGACCACGACGCGCCGGCGATGTTTGACGTCGTGTCTGGAGGCAAGTCTTTCGCGTAGATCGTTACCGTGCCTGGTCCATTCTGGAAGCGACGTTGCAGCAGACGTGCCGTAGACAGTCCGTTCACGCCACAACCAAGCACCGCGAATCGCGATGGTCTGTGTGCGGTGAGAAAGTCGCGCGCCATATCGACGGCCAGTGACGCAGTGCCCCACGAGAGCGTGACCCCACCGCCGCCGTGACCGTAGTTGTGAACGAGTAGTTTGCTACCGAAACGCTGCGCATCGACGACGAATCCGCTCGGACGATACGGTCTCAGTCCAACGACCTCGCGAATGATGCGATTACGAGCGATCTTGACTGGCGCGAAGTTGCGCTTCGTGTCGAAGGCAAACGTCGAGTGCGCGGCGATCAACGCAGCACTCGTCGCTCCAGCACCACGCAGAAAATCACGTCGATTGATCATAAGGTTGAACTCTGAACTAATTTACTCGTCTCCGCAATGTGGGTAATACTGTTGCCATGACTGCGTTTCCGGAATGGCTCGTGCCGATGGCGGCGACTCTGACGCAGGAGCGCTTCAGCGGGCCGGAATGGGTCTTCGAACAAAAATACGACGGCATCCGCTTGCTCGCTTACAAAAAGGGCAACGACGTCCAGTTGTTTTCACGCAACCACCTGCCGCAGGATCTGCCGGCAATCCAACACGCAATCGAACGTATTCCGCACGATGAGCTGATCCTTGATGGCGAGATAACGTGGGGCGGCGGCCCTGTCGCGTATCACGTGTTTGACATTATGTGGCTCGATGGACGCAACGTCACGACATTGCCACTCGAAGAGCGTCGCGATCTTCTTGCTAAGTTGCCCTTGGAGAAACCACTCCAGCGCGTGGCTTTGATCGACGATGCATCACCGTGGGAACGCGCGCAGCGAGAAGGCTGGGAAGGCGTTATCGCGAAACGACGTGGCTCGATCTACGAGCATCGCCGCTCGAAAGAGTGGCTGAAGATGAAGTGCGAGTTGTCGCAGAATTTCGTCGTCGGTGGTTTTACAGATCCGCAGGGAAAGCGAGTCGGTCTCGGCGCGCTCCTCGTCGGTCATCACGAAGACGACGACTTCGTTTTCGCGGGTAAGATCGGAACCGGATTCGATACGAAATTGCTGTTGGATCTTCGCGCCCGCCTCGATGGGCTCGAAATTCCAAAGTCTCCATTCACGAAAGCCAAAGGTCTGCCGCGTTTGCGTGTTCACTGGGTCAGACCCGAAATCGTGGTCCATGTCGGTTTCATCGAGTGGACCGGCCACGGTAAACTACGCCACCCGCGTTTGCTCAGCGTCGTAGATGATCACGCATCCTGAAAAGATCTTGTTTCCCGATGACGGGATCACGAAAGGCGAGCTTGCGTCGTACTACGAAGCGATTGCGCCCGTGATGCTGCCGCACTTGCGTCGACGTCCGATCACGATGGAACGTTTTCACCGTGGCATCGGCGCGCCGGGTTTCTTTCAGAAGGATGTGGTGAAGGGGTTTCCGGATTGGCTCGAACGTGTTGAAGTGCCGAAGCATGGCGGGACGGTCCATCACCCGATCGCGAATGACGTGCGCTCGCTGCTGTGGCTGGCGAATCAGAACAGCATCACGATTCATGTTTGGCCGTCGCGCACGCCGAATTTGTACAATCCTGACATCTGCATCTTCGATCTCGATCCGGCGAATGAAGATGATCTGGACACGTTGCGTACGGCGGCGTTACGCGTGCGAGAGTTGCTCGACGAACTAGGTCTGCCGAGCTGGATCAAGACTTCCGGCTCGAAAGGATTTCACATCGCGGTACCGCTTGATGGAAAGTCAGACTTCGGTGAAGTGGCCCGCTTCGCGCATACGGTGGGAAGGTTACTCGTGCAGCGCGATCCGGATCACCTGACGCAGGAGTTCCATAAAGTCAATCGCGCTGGCCGCATTCTCGTCGATACCGGTCGCAACGGTTACAGCGCGACGTACGCTGCTACTTACACCGTGCGTGCGAAGCCTGGCGCGCCCGTGTCCGCGCCCTGCACCTGGGAAGAAGTTGAGCGCGGTGACGTTGGCCCAAAGACATTCACTTTACGAACGATGGCCCAACGCGTTGCCGCCGTCGGCGACTTATGGTCGGACATGCTGAAGAAAAAGCGGTCGTTAAAAAACCCGCTAAATCGTGTTTTAAAATCCGTCTAATCAGTGTTTAATCACCTTCGTACGCACGCTGCAACGGCTCGATATCGATCTTATCCATCTGCAGCATTGCTTCCATCACTCGTTGCGACTTCTGCGGATCCTTATCAGCCATCAACTTATTCAAAATCGTCGGCACAACCTGCCACCATAGACCAAACTTGTCTTTGAGCCAGCCGCAGCGTGACTTCTCGCCACCTTCGGAGAGACGTTCCCAGTAGTAGTCGACCTCCTCCTGTGTCTCACAGTTCACCACGAATGAAATGGCTTCAGTAAACTTGAACCTTGGACCACCGTTGAGTGCGACAAATTCCTGTCCATCGAGTTCAAACTCGGCAGTCATCAAGGTCCCTTTAGGACCCGGTCCGGCGTCGCCATACCTTGCAACGTTGAGAAGTTTCGCGTTCTTGAACACCGAGACATAAAAATTCGCGGCCTCTTCGGCGTTGTTATCGAACCATAAAAACGGGGTTATCCTTTGCATCACGTCTCCTTTTCAATCTGGCTTCTCTATTGGTTAATCGAACAGCCCGACGCCAAATCGACACGCCCCGAGAAATTTTTTAGTCTGCTCCTCGCTCCAGATGCGCTCGTCCCCAAACCCGCACATCCTCGACCAGCGGCAGTACCGACTGCCCATATTCAGTCAGCGAATACTCCACGGGCTTCGGCACCGCGCCTTTGGCTTCGCGATTCACGATTCCGTCACTGACCAACTCCCGCAGTTGCTGCGTCAAAACTTTTTGCGAGATGCTCGGCATTGCTTTTCGCAGTGCGGCGAAGTGCTTCGGCGATTCAGCCAGAAAGTAGACGATGATCAACTTCCATTTACCGCCGATGGCGGCGAGTGCGGCCGTTAGGGGACATCCCTCAACTGGATTAGGCCGCGCGTGCTCTTGATGGTTACCTGAAAGTGCCTTCTTGCTGGCGCTCATAAGTCGGTTTACAGTCCTTTACAAAAGAATTGGAGGTTTGCGGATGATAGTAGAAGTACGCAGCTACCGGATCAAGCCGGGCAAGCGCGATCAGTTCATCAAGTTGTTTGAGACGCGCGCGATTCCCGCGCAACGAACGTATGGCATGAAGGTGACTGGTCCATTTCTCGACGTCGAGAATCCGAACAAGTTTGTGTTTCTGCGAAGTTTTCCAACACTCGAAGAACGCGAGCGGATGCGGGATTCATTTTACGGTAGCGAGTTGTGGAAGAATGAGTTGGAACACCTCGCGATGCCGCTGCTCGAGAGTTACGACGTCATACTCTGCGAGGCATCTTCCGGCTGCGTGTTTGATATCAATTGATCGTGGTAATCTCTCTCGCCGCTGAACGGCGGTCACTTTCGATTGCGTTACATCGTCAATGCGGATGGTAGCTACAGTTTCAAGTCGGAGCGAAACATCACCTCGCAGCGCTGGTGGACCATCGAGGAGAGTGGCTCGTATTCAATAGCTGGCGACACGCTCACGATCACGCCGCAGACGAGCAAAGCCACGCTCCGAGATCTCAGCGGCGTCGTGCAGGAGACGCGTGCGAACCCGATTGAAAAAGTAAGCTACAAATGGCCCACACATTTTTTTGAAGGCATCGGTGAGACCAATCTCGTACTGCAGCCACCGGCAGCGACGAGTCGTGATGGGATTCTGGGGAGCAACAGTTTGTTTCCTAATGCGTACCTTTACACGCAGGGCGACAAACTCGAGTGGCGGTTTTAGCTGGTCCAGTTTGCATTCGAATACATCCAGGCTTCAGTTCCTGACTGCAATTTCACGCGTATGCGTTTGTAGCCATCAGGCTCATAAGCGTCGGCTTGTTCGAGCTCTTGTTCGGTGACGAAGAAGACTGTGCCCTCGACGACGTCTGACGAACTGCCCGTGAATTCGAGATTGCGGTGATATTCAGCGCCGCTTGTCGCCACGAAATCCTTATCCTCGATCTTGATCATCCGTAAGCAGTATCCGACCAAGGCATCTCTATTGCCGGAGAGTCTGCGACCAAACGTCGAGAGTTGCACAGATTCTGTTTGCAGCGTTCCGTATGAAAACAGCCGCTCAGTTTCGTTCATGGTCCATACGAATTATAATCGGGCGCCGCCGGCATTTGATCTTCTCTGACGCGCTTCACCTTAACACGACGCGCCACTGATTTACTTGCGAGGACGATACCCGTACCTTCGATTGAGTCGCCGATTATTTTGTATTCCCAGGTGCCGCGCGTGTGTCCCTGCGTGAAGTCGCATGAGAGTGTTCGCTTGGATTCGTCGTATTGAAAATCCAGTTTGTACATTGGGATGCGCTTGCCTTTGATGATCTTGTCAGCCAGGAGCGTCACGAGTGTTGACCTGCCGGCGACTGGCTCAAACCTGTAGACCACCGTTTCGTTCTTGCATGCCGGTCGATTACCGACGCAGATCGACTTGCCGGTCCACGTGCCGGCTATTGAGGACGCATTCATCGCCCGCGCCATCCCCTGCGCCTGACCAGAGACAGCGAAACCAGTGATAAATCCGGCGATAATCAACCCACGCAATACATGATGAAGCATAATAATGCCCTCCCATCTTCGTCTCTGTATGTTTGTGGCGGGAATGCGGAAAAGATCACAGCGGGCTGCAGCTTTATTACGTAGAAAAACGGGCGACCAAGGTCGCCCGTAACTCAGTAGAATTGGTGCCCGCTAGTAGATTCGAACTACTGACCCCTCGCGTGTGAAGCGAGTGCTCTACCGCTGAGCCAAGCGGGCGCATGTTTTTGTTAACCGTATGCTACAACGCCACTTGCTTATCTTGCAACGGTTTAGCGGCTTGCTCTTCGACGCTCCCAACGCTCCGAACGCTCTCAACGCTCCCTTGAAGCGTCAAGGTTGCGTCAACGTTGCTCATCGCTTGTGTAGCCAGTATACGGCCCTCATTCCGTGGTCGCAGGTACACAGAAAAGCTCTCAAGCGTCTTGTGACCGCTCCACTTCATCACGCTGCCAGCGTCGTTGCCGGTGACTTCCATCCAGTGAGTGATTGCAGTGTGGCGGAAGCTATGGCAGGTAAAACCGTGAGCCTGGCCATAGTTGAGCTTGGC
>DATFDT010000107.1:0-9657 GCA_035251975.1 Pyrinomonadaceae bacterium
GCAAACCGGCTACAACAATCTCTTCGGCGCGACGCGCATGATCTTCAGTCCGGACGGCAAACTGCTCGCCACCGGAACGTATCGCAGCAACACGATCAAGCTCTGGGAAACCGCAACCAATCGCAAGCTGCGCGATCTCTCAAGCGGCGGCCAAACTACAGTAGCCATCGCTCCAGCGATCGCGTTTAGTCGTGACAGCCGTCTCATCGCGGCTTCCGGCAGTGATAACTCGGTAACTGTTTGGGACGTGTTGAGCGGGCGTGAGCTTCAACGTCTCGGCGGCACGGGACAGGGCTCGATCATGGGATCGCTCGGCGTCTACTTCATCGGCTTTGCGTCAGACAATCGACTCGTGACCGTTAGCGACGCCGCGCGCGTTTGGGACATTTCGACTGGTCGCGAGTTGCGCTCGCTCGAGATGGGCTTGCAGGGCGCGATGGCCATCCTTGGCGACGGTGGCATGACGCTTTCGACCGACGGCACTCAACTGCTGTTTGCCGCCGAAGATGGTGATAGCGAAGTGCGCGTGATCGATCTCGCTTCGGGTCGTGAAGTTCGTCGCACGAAGGTGCCTGAAAATCAGATCGATAGCATGCAGCTTTCGTTGACTCCCGATGGGCGTCTCCTCGTCGCAGGCGTTCACAACAAGCGCTTCAAGCTTTGGGATCTCACGGCGAAGAAAGATCACGAGCTTGGACCAACTAGTAAAGATTACCCGCAGGTAAAATTCAGTCGTGACGGACGGCTGCTCGCACTTTCCGACAGCTACACCGTGAAACTCTGGGACCTCGCAACGTTGCGTGAATTGCCCACGGTGAAAGTTCCAAACAGCGGCGCGTTCCCGCAAACCGATGCGTACATCAGTTTCACCGAAGACGGCAAACGAATCGCGACCGGCGGCTTCGACACCGACATAATCGTTTGGGAAACCGAGACTGGTAAGCGCGTCTCGAATCTGATTGGACGCGCGAACATGGCTTACGGCGTTCAGTTCAGTGCTGACGGCAACGAGCTTACCTCCGGCGGGCGCACGCGTTGGGATCTGCGCACCGGCCGCGGTCTCCGGATCATTCCTGACAACGGTGAGAAGATGTATGGGATTGTGACTCCCGATGGACGCCGCGTCATTGTGAGGAAGGCCAACACGAATTTGATCACGGTTGCGGAGAGTCCGAGTGGAAAGCAGTTGTTCACACTTACGCCGTCCAATGAAGCAGGAAGTGTTTCTCGAACGAGCTTTAGTGCTGACGGTTCGCTGCTGGCAGTCGTGTATGGCGCCGTTGAAGATCCACATCCGGCACCCGGCTCGTTCACACGCGGCGCTCAGATCAAGATCTGGGATTTGAAGACTGGTCGCGAGTTGCGCTCGATAACGCCCGGCGAAATTCCGATGCAGGCGGAGTTCACGGCCGACGGTCGAACGCTCGCAGTGATTGGTGGCATGGGCCAGCTTTCGCTTTGGGATGTTCAGTCAGGCAGCAAGCTCCGCGATCTAAGCTCGTCGCCGATGGCTAATTTCAAAATGCCAACTCAGATCAAGCCGGGCCAAATGCCAACCATGCCCAACATGGCTGATATCGCTGCGATGCTCACCAACACAATCGGAGCGATGTCTGCGGGCACGCCGGGCGGAAGTATCACGTCGCTTGCGTTCACGAGTGACGGCAAAGTGCTCGCGAGTGGCGGCGTTGAGTCGAAAGCCAACATCGACATCGCCGCGATGATGAGTGGCGCGATGAACCCGAAACAGAAAAAGGGTTCAAAGCAGCCTGACCCACAAGACTTCATGAAGGATTTGAAAGTCGAGGCGGTGGGCCAGGTTCAATTCTGGGACGTAACCACGGGCCAACAGATTGCCGCGATCAAAGGACACGGACGCGGCGTCAGCAAAGTTGCTTTTAGTCGCGACAACAAACTGCTCGCTACCGGCGCGACTGACAACACGATCAAGATCTGGGACGTTGCGACGCGAAACGAGTTGCGCACGCTCACTGGTCACACTTCCGCGATCGAGTCGATCGATTTCAGTCCTGACGGCCGGCTGCTTGCTTCAGCGACTGACGATGGCAGCACGTTTCTCTGGGACACAAAAACCGGCGAGCACCTGCTGACCTTGATCTCGCTCGATGATGGCAGCGAGTGGATGGTCGTCACGCCGCAAGGTCTGTTTGACGGCACACCCGTTTCATGGAATCAGATCCTCTGGCGCTACAATCAGGAAACGTTCAACGTCGCGCCGATCGAGTGGTTCTTCAATGAGTTTTACTATCCCGGTTTGCTGGCAGACGTTTTCGCCGGGAAACGTCCAAAAGTCGCGCTGGACGTGTCGAAGAAAGATCGACGCCAGCCAATTGTGAAGCTGTCTCTCGTGGGCCAAGCGGCAGAATCAACTGTTGCAACCCGAACAGTCAAAGTGAAGATCGACGTCTCCGATGCGCCTGCCGACAAAGATAATCCGCAAGGCACCGGCGCGCAGGATGTTCGACTGTTTCGTAACGGATCGCTCGTGAAGGTTTGGCATGGCGACGTGCTGAAAGGCCAGCCGAATGTCTCGCTCGAGGAAGAGATCACGGTTACGGCTGGTCCAAACCGGCTCGTGGCGTATGGCTTCAATCGCGACAACGTGAAGAGCAAGGACGCGCAGGCTGTGTTCACCGGCGCCGACACGCTCAAACGCAGAGGCATCGCGTACATCATCGCGGTCGGCGTTAATGAGTATGCGAACACGCAGTACAACTTGAAATACGCGTCTGCGGATGCGCGCAGTTTTGCTGACGAGATGCAGCGGCGTCAAACCGCGGTCGGCGGTTTTGAGCGCGTCGAAGTCGTTCAACTGCTCGATCAGGACGCCACGAAGGCAAACATTCTCGCCGCGATCAAGCGACTCGCAGGCGAGACTGGTCCACCTTCGCTTAAAGCCGGACCATTCGATACGTTGAAACGCGCGGAACCGGAAGATACAGTCGTGATCTACTTCGCTGGTCACGGCACCGCGCAGGCGCAACGCTTCTACTTGATACCGCACGATCTTGGTTACACCGGCGAGCGTACGAAACTGACTGAACAGGGCTTGAGCACGATGCTCGCGCACAGCATTTCCGATATCGAGCTTGAAGCTGCAGTTGAGGGTTTGGATGCCGGTCACTTGATGTTGATTATCGATGCGTGTAACTCCGGTCAGGCTCTCGAAGCCGAGGAGAAGCGGCGCGGTCCGATGAATTCGAAAGGTTTGGCCCAACTCGCGTACGAGAAAGGCATGTACATACTGACCGCGGCGCAGAGTTTTCAGGCAGCGCTCGAAGCGGCGCAGCTTGGTCATGGTTACCTGACGTACGCGCTGGTTGAGGAAGGCTTGAAAACGCCGGTCGCGGATACACAGCCGAAAGACGGTGTGGTGATCGCGCGTGAGTGGCTCAACTTCGCGACCGAGCGCGTGCCGCAGATGCAGGAAGAGAAGATGGCCCAGGGTCGTGGTATCGGCCTGGAAGGCGAGATCACGTTCGTTGAAGGCGAGAAGCGCACCGTCCAGCGACCGCGCGTGTTTTATCGTAGAGAGATGGAAGCAAATCCGTTAGTAATCACAAAACCGTAGACAGGATGACTGACCATCCCATCGGCAAACCAATCCCCCGCAAGGAGGGCCGCAAGAAAGTCACCGGGCAGGCGCTGTACGTCGACGATCTGTCGTTCCCTGAGATGCTTCACGGCGCGACAGTTCGCAGCCCCGCAGCGCGTGGGAAGATCACGAACATCTCTTTCGAGGGCGACATCCCGTGGGACGAGTTCGTCATCGTCACGGCTGCAGACATCCCTGGCGCAAACTATGTCGCCCTGATCCTGAACGATCAACCATATCTCGCTGACGGCTTTGTTAATCATCCCGAAGAGCCCGTCCTGCTGCTCGCGCACAAAGACAAATATCTCGTCGAAGAAGCACGCAGGAATGTTCGTATCGAGATCGAAGAGCTGCCGGCAGTCTTTTCGCTCGAAGACTCGCTCGCGAAAAAGGAGATCATCTGGGGCGAAGACAACGTCTTCAAAAAGTTTCTAGTCGATAAAGGCAACGTCGACGAGGCCTGGGCCATCGCTGACCTGATCATCGAAGGCGAATACGAAACCGGCGCGCAGGAACAGCTCTACATCGAGAACAACGGCGCCATCGCTATCGCAAACGCGACGGAAGGCGTGACGGTTTGGGGCTCGATGCAGTGCCCGTACTACGTTCACAAAGCGCTCGTAAAGCTGTTTGAACTGCCCGACGAAAAGATTCGCATCATCCAAACGGAAACGGGCGGTGGCTTTGGGGGCAAAGAAGAGTATCCGTCGCTCATCGCCGGACACGCCGCGCTCCTCGCGTGGAAGTCAGGTAAGCCGGTGAAGATCATCTACGATCGTGCGGAAGACATGGTCGCGACAACTAAGCGACACCCGTCGCGCACGCGACACAAAACCGCCGTCACGAAAGACGGCAAGCTGCTCGCGATCGAGATCAATTTCGTGATCGATGGCGGCGCTTACTGCACGCTCTCGCCGGTCGTGCTTTCACGCGGAACGATTCATGCCGCTGGTCCATACGTTTGTCCGAATGTTCGCATTCATAGCCGAGCGGTCGCGACGAATGTTCCGCCGCACGGCGCGTTCAGAGGATTCGGCGCGCCGCAAAGCATCTTCGCGCTCGAGCGGCATATGGATAAAGTCGCTCATGCAGTTGGCGTGTCGCCGGAAGAGTTTCGACGTCGCAACTTCATTCACGAAGGTGAGACGACCGCCACGAGCCAGATCATTCGCGAGCGCGTAGAGATGGATCATCTGCTCACGCGCGCGCTGGGGCTCAGCGACTATCACGCAAAACGCGAACGGTTCGCACGCGAGAACCACGTCAGCAACGGTGGCTTTTCGAAGAAGCGTGGTATCGGTTTCGCGACTTTCATGCACGGCGCGGGTTTTACCGGATCCGGTGAGGTATACCTTCAATCCGTTGTTTCTGCTGAAGCAACAGCGGAAGGCAAGGTGCGAATACTGGCCGCGAGCACTGAGATCGGACAGGGCACGAACACGATCTTTTCGCAGATCGCGTCGGAAGCGCTCGGACTTGATTTCGAGTTGATCGAGATCGTTCAACCTGATACGGGCCACGTGCCGAATAGTGGTCCAACTGTCGCGTCACGCACGTCGATGGTGGTTGGAAAGCTCGTTGAATCGGCGGTGCTTGGATTGAGACAAACGCTCGTTGGGAGTGGTCTATTAAGTCAGGAATATAACGATGGTGATTTTAAGAAAGCTTGTGCTGAATACATCGCGAAGTTTGGATCGTTGAAAACGTCGTCGACTTACCAGCCGCCGCCAAACGTGCATTGGGACGATGAGAAGTATCAGGGCGATGCTTACGGTGCTTATGCGTGGGCGGTTTACGTTGCTGAAGTGTCGTTTGATGAGTTGACGTATGAAGCGCGGGTCGAGGATTTTGTGGCGATACAGGAGGTTGGGCGCGTGCTGAATCCGGTGCTCGCGGCCGGGCAGATCGAAGGCGGCGTCGCGCAGGCGATCGGGTTCACGTTGTTTGAGAATGTCGTGTGGAAGGATGGTCGGATGGCGAATAACCAGATGACCAACTACATCATTCCGACGCCTGCGGACATTCCGCCGATCAGAGTGTTTTTTGAGGAGAACCCATACGCCTATGGACCAGGCGGCGCGAAAGGCATTGGCGAGCTACCCATGGACGGCGCCGCGCCCGCGATACTCAACGCGATCGAGAATGCGACCGGTGTCAGCTTTACGACGATTCCATTAATGCCGGAAGGTTTGATGAAGGCGTTTGTTTAGGCACCCGTCGGGTGCACAGAACCGAGCGCGGTAGCGCCGGGTCGAGTTCAACCAACACGCCAGCAAATAGAGTTTGACCCGGCGCTACCGCGCTCGGTTCCGTCTGAGGGGTCAAAAAACATTTATGCATATCACACTCAACATCAACGGTGAGTCGCGGACGGTGGACGTCTTCCCGATGGCGCGGCTGCTCGATGTTTTAAGAGAACAATTACATCTTACGGGCACGAAGGAAGGTTGCGGCGAAGGTGAGTGTGGCGCCTGCACCGTCGTTCTCGACGGGCAGATCGTGAACAGTTGTCTCGTTCCCGTGGCCCAGGTCAACGGCTCCGACATCAAAACGATCGAAGGCGTCGCTCATCAAGATCAATTACACGCCGTGCAACAGGCATTCATCGATCACGGCGGCGCGCAATGCGGCATCTGCACGCCGGGCATGGTCCTCGCCGCCGTCGATCTTCTCAATCGCATTCCGCAATCATCCGAAACTGAAATACGCAACGGCCTGGCCGGCAATCTCTGTCGCTGCACGGGCTACATGAAAATTTTCGAATCAGTCGTGCGCGCTTACCAGAAGTGAGAGGCTTCGTTCCAAACTACCAGCTCACCACGCCGTCATCCCTCGCGGATGCGCTCGCGTTGCTCAACCATGAGCCGGGTGTTTGGAAACCATTTGCTGGCGGCACGGACCTGATGGTCCTACTCGAAGCCGGCAAGCTGCGGCACCGAAACTACATCAACATTTGGGGCTTAAAAGAGCTGCGCGGGATCGAAGTAACCGATTCGCACATCACTCTCGGCGCGCTCACAACCTACACTGACGTTCAATCTCATCCCGTGTTGCAAAGCGAGTTTCCAATGCTTTGCCAGGCCGCGAGCGAAACTGGCGGTCTCGCCATTCAGAATCGCGGCACGATCGGCGGCAACATCGTTAACGCATCACCAGCCGCAGATTCACCTCCGGCATTGCTCGCCTACGACGCTGAGATCGAGCTCATCTCAACTGACGGTTCACGCTGGCTGGCTTATAACAGCTTCCATACGGGTTACAAGCAGATGCTGATTGGTCCAAACGAATTGCTTGCGCGAATCCGGATGCCGCGCAACACTCGGGGCGCGACGCATTACTATCGCAAAGTCGGCACACGCAAAGCACAAGCAATCTCGAAAGTCTGTCTCGCTGCACTCGCAAAACTCGACGACGATCAGATCAGCGACTGCCGAATCTCACTCGGAAGCGTCGCGCCGATTGTCGTTCGCTGCGTGCAAACTGAAGACGCGTTGCGAGGACAAAAACCCGATGCTGGTACAATCAAATCAGCCTGCGCCGAGTTGTCGCAGGAAATCTCTCCCATTGACGACATCCGATCTACGGCAGACTATCGCTTGCAGGTAGCCAAAAACCTGCTGACTGACTTTCTATTAACATTAGCTTAAAACCCCCAATGCTAGTCCGGGCCTCAACAATCGTCATAGTTTTGCTGGTCTTCGTGATGGTCAACGGCCAGGACGAAAGCATCGAAGGCTTCATCTCAGGCATCCGGGCCAACGCAGTAAAAGGCGAAGTCATTTACCAGCGCGGCGACGGAAAGTTTCCACTCGAATCCGGTTTGAAGCTGGAACAGGGCGATTTCATTCGCTCCGGCAAAGCCTCGTATGCAGAGCTACTGCTTCAACCCGGAAATTTTCTGCGTGTCGGCGCTGACACCGAGCTTGAGGTCTTCAGCGACCAGCACGAAAAGATGCGACTAAAACTGAACAAGGGCTCTATCATCATCGAGCTCCTCACGCGCGATAATGGAGGCTTCTCGCGGTACCTGATTGACGAAGCGACCGAGTTGATCCGCGTGATCACTTCCGATGCTGAAGTGTTCATAAGTCGTCCCGGCATCTTTCGAATCAACACGACTGCCGGTGGTCGAACTGAAGTCGTCGCGCGTGAGGGCGAGGCTGCTATAAACGGATTCAGAGTTAAAAAGAAGCGACGCGCGGTCACTGCAAATGAAACAGTCACCGTGTCAGAAATCGATACCAAGATCCAAGATGACTTCGACGCATGGAGCCGCGAGCGCGCCAAACAACTCGTACAGGCAAACAAGTCGCTGAAGAAAACAGAATCGTGGTCAACACGACTCAAGAAAGGCGAAACTGAGATTGAGGTGCCCGACGAGAACGATAACGAAAACGCTCGCGGGCGCGTGATCTCAGCGCGACCCGGAACGGTTAACTTCGTCGAAGATGGAGTTGAGTTTCTTCGAGCAGCAAAAGAGTGGGAACCGTTAACTGAGAAGACGCTGCTCGAACCCGGCGATAAGCTACGCACCCACGTAAACAGTTTTGCTGAGCTGGTACTGTTCCCTGATACTCACCTCCGGATCGACGCATCGTCTGAAGTGCTGATCGAGCAGCTCACGGGCGATGCGATCGCGCTGAAAGTCGTGCGCGGGTCAATGATTGTCGACGTCGCACACTTCGATCGGAAACAGTCGCCCCAAATCATCATCGGCGGCTCGTCGAGTTCAGCCACAATCAGAGACAATGGCAACTACCGCGTTGATGGCAACACGATCACGGTCCGCGAAGGCAAAGTGACGTTCCGCGAGCGCTCGATCAGTGATTGTAATCGAATCAAAAACAACACGATTTCTGAGTGCGACAAGGAGCCGGTGGATAATTTTGATCTCTGGAGCCAGCATCGAGGCGAAGGAGAGTTGTACAATGGGCGCGGGACGGTAGCTACCGCGACTTTTCTGGCTCGTTTGCGTCGAGGTCGATTCCGAAGCGCCGGCTTTTGGTACCAGGAGCCCGGTCAAACGACTTACACATTCGTTCCGTTTAGTTCGCAGTTATTTCGTTCTCCTTATGGAGGTAACTACTCAACCGCTTTTGCGCCACGAGGCACGACGATAAATCGCGGCGACAGCGGCATCCGAAACCCGAACCGGCGCGGACCCGAGATCCTGCGACCAAAGCCCGATGTCAGGCCGCCGGGTCTTTAAGCGGCTATTGATTTCTCTGTGCCATCTCTGCGTTCTCTGCGTCTGTGGTTAACAAATTCACGGCATTAACGAACCACAGAGAACGCAGAGGTGGCACAGAGAAGAGTAATCTCGTGAGTTCATAAATCTGTTCCCCAGGAAAATAAAATGACACCTGAGATCCCCTTTCGACGCAATGCAGTTGAGCCCGTGTCGTGTATTAAAGGCGGCTGGGAGATTATCAAAGACCAGTACTGGTTATTTTTCGGCATGACTCTGGTCGGCATTCTCATCGGAGGCGCTGTGCCGATCATCCTAATGGGGCCAATGATGTGTGGCCTCAATCTGGCGTTTCTCAAGTCTCGCCGGGGTGAGCCGATCGAATTCGGCACGCTGTTCAAAGGATTCGACTACTTTGGGCAAAGTGTGATCGCAGCGGTGCTCCACACGATTCCGGTGATCGTGATCGTGGTGCCTGCATACATTCTTTTCTACGTTTTTATGTTTGTAGGAATTGCCGCGTCCAGCAGCAGCGGTGAACCTAACCCGGCGGCGCTTTTCGGAGTGATGGCAGGGTTCGGTCTTTTCTGGCTCGTGGTGGTTGCGATCATCATCATCATTTCCATCGGGTTTATTTTTGTCTATCCATTGATCGTCGATCGAAAACTTTCAGCCATTGACGCGATCAAGTTGAGCTTCAGAGCGGCACTGTCAAACTTCTGGCGGCTTTTGGGAATGGTACTGCTTACGTCGCTGATGGGTGCGGTCGGCGTGCTGGCGTGCTACATCGGAGCGTTCCTGGTAATGCCGATCAGCTACGCCGCGATTGCGAAGGCTTACGAGCAGGTATTTG
>DATFDT010000108.1:0-20307 GCA_035251975.1 Pyrinomonadaceae bacterium
TGGTTTGCAGTTTCTGGATCTGATTCAGGAAGGCAATCTCGGTTTGATGAAGGGCGTCGATAAGTTTGACTGGCGCCGTGGTTATAAGTTTTCAACTTATGCGACCTGGTGGATTCGCCAGGCAATCACGCGTGCTATCGCTGATCAGGCGCGCACCATTCGTATTCCGGTGCACATGATCGAGGTCATCAACAAGCTCAAGAACACTTCGCGTGAGCTGGTGCGTGAGCTTGGCCGCGAACCAACGACTGAAGAGATTGCAAAGAAGATGGATACTTCAGTGGATAAGGTTCGCAAGGCGCGCAAGTTGATGCAGGACCCGATCTCACTGGAGACACCGATTGGTGAAAATGGTGATTCGCAGCTCGGCGACTTGATCGAAGATAAATCGAGTGAGAGCCCGGCAGCGCGCGTCATCACTTCAAACTTGCGTGAGATCGCGGGCGATGTGTTGCAGACGTTGAGTCCGCGTGAAGAGCGTGTGATTCGTTTGCGATTTGGTCTCGACAACGGCGGTCACGAGCGGACGCTGGAAGAAGTAGGCCAGAACTTCAACGTGACGCGCGAACGCATTCGTCAGATCGAAGCAAAGGCGCTGCGCAAACTGCGTCATCCGTCGCGCGCGCGGCTATTGAAGAATTTCCTCGAAGGCGAGGGGCAGTAAAAATATTAACCGAGCGTGCACGAGCGCCGGGTTAGCAAATTAGGAGCAACTGAAAAATGAGTGAACATGTTAAGGAAGTGAGCGACAGCTCGTTTGAAAAAGACGTATTGGGCTCCGGTAAGCCGGTGCTGGTAGATTTCTGGGCTGAATGGTGTGCCCCTTGCCGAATGCTGGCGCCGACCGTTGCGGCCGTCGCAGAGCATTATGGCGACAACGCGAGCGTGGTGAAGTTGAACGTTGACGACAATCCTTCAACCGCACAACGTTACGGTATCAAAGGTATTCCGACACTGATTCTTTTCCGTGATGGAAAAGAAGTCGAGCGCGTCGTCGGCGCGACCAGTAAAGAATCGATCACGAGAATGATCGAGAAGTACGTGACCGTGAAGGCTGTAAGTTAAAGAAACACTCTGGGCGATTAAAGGCCGGGCGTCTACGTGGCGTCCGGCCTTTTTTGGTCTTAAGTGCTGTTGGTATTACTTATGAATTGGCATGGAGAGGAATCGAACTAGTACGACGACACTGCTCGTGTAAGGGAACGGGCTATGTTAACTTTGTAAAGAGGTTGGTACCACTTTCGAATTCCTCGGAACGCTAAGTAATCGTATGAATACCAGATTCATAACCGCTGAAGAGGCAAGTCTCGATCTGCGTTATGAATTTCTTAAATGCGAGAGCTTGCCAGGTTACGTTCTCCGAGTGCAGATAGAGAAAAGTCAGGAAGTCCACAGAACGGCAGATGATAAAGTTTACCAACGATATGGTGCTCAATCGCTACCACTCAAAGACCCACAAAAGATTACAGAGCTGTCCTTCGCGAAAGGGGCCACGTCCTTCGAGGACTACACCATAGATTTTCCGCCGGACTATATAGTTGATTCCGCAGAACTGCATGACTTTCTTTCGTCATATGCCCCCAAAACCGATCCTTTGGATTATGTCGTCAATCAGAATCTGATTGATCAAAGAACCTGGGCTCCCAAGGTGGCGGGCGCACTGTTGTTTCACGACAACCCGAGTAATGTACTTCCTCGAAAATGTGCAGTTAAAGTGGCTCGATATGAAACGAAGGAAGAAGATCCTGAGAGAGATCATCTAGTTACTCAGGTTACTATTGAAGGTCCCCTGTATCAGTTAATACATAAGACGATTGAAAAGATCCAAGAAATTATGTCTTCCGTGCAGATCTGGACCGCCGAAGGTTTGAAATACGCCAGTTACCCTCCTGAGGCTGTGTGGGAAGTTGTTGTGAATGCCCTGATTCACCGTGATTATTCAATCTCAGATGATGTTCAAGTCTTGATCTTCGACAATCGCATTGAGATCCTTAGCCCCGGAAGACTTCCTGGCTACGTAACAACGGACACGATCTTGGACTCTCGATACTCTAGGAATCCAAAGATTGTTAGGACGTTGAACCGATACAAGAATCCACCCAATAAAGATTTGGGTGAAGGACTAAACACTACATTTCAAAAAATGAAAGAGTGGGGACTCAAGGACCCGATAATCGTTGAAGATAAGAATTATGTAAGAGTAACGCTTCCGCATACACCCTTAGCAGCACCTACTGAAGCGATTCTTAAGTTTTTGGAGTTGAATCCACAAATCACAAATCGTCAAGCGCGCGATGTCACAGGTATCCGGTCAGAAAAATTTAGTGAAGATCGAATTCTACAAACTACGCGATGATGGTCTTCTGGAGATGATTCCAGAACAAAGGGCCAAAGTCCGCATGGCGATTGACCGCAAAAGGTAAAAAGCATATAGAGCTAGGTTAAGTTGTGAGCAATCCAAAGCGATGAGTGCAGTAACTTGCCTGGCATCACGTGTTTTTGGCGAGTTGCCTCTTCAGTTAGAAATATGCCGGTTGGAAAGTGTCTGACGCACTTACTGATTCGTTTAGTAACGGCTGTTGATTTGAAACGTAAGTATTGCCGCACCTCACGGAGGCAAAGTGAAAGTTCGAGATGTTCTAAAACTACTCAAAAATGATGGATGGTTAGTTGTTACAACCGTTGGAAGTCATCGTCAGATGAAGCATCCAACCAAACTAGGTCGAGTCACAGTCGCTGGCCATCTATCTGACAATCTTCATCCAAAGACTTTGAAAAGCATCTTGACTCAGGCTGGACTGAAGAAATAGAGGTTCCACTATATGCGTTACGCAATGATCATCGAAACGGGCCAACAAAACTATTCGGCTTACTTACCTGACCTGCCTGGCTGTGTAGCGACCGGCAAAACCATCGAAGAAGTTAGAGAACGCATGCGCGAAGCGATTGAACTTCACATCGCGGGGATGCGTGAAGATGGATTGCCGATTCCTGCGCCCACAAGTCTTGCCGACTACATCGAGGCCGCATAAACATCATAAACACGTTCCCCTAGATTACCCTTAATACCCCCGAATCAGTTCTGTGTGCGTTTGTGCCTCTTTCTGGCTAAAATGAGGACCGCATGGAACAAACGAAGCCCACGCGGCTTATTGTAGGGATTACCGGGGCGACTGGAACGATCTTTGGTGTGCGACTTTTGCAGATGCTGCATGGGTCGGGAGTCGAGACGCATCTCGTCGTGAGTAAGTGGGCGGCGCGCACACTCACCCACGAAACTCCACACTCACTCAAGTACGTACAAAGCCTCGCGACGCAGAGCTACGGTATCGGTGCACAAGGTGCGGCGATCTCGAGCGGCTCGTTTGTAACACTCGGAATGGTGATCGCGCCGTGCAGCATGCGCACGCTCGCCGCGATCGCTCACGGCCTCGGCGACAATCTGATTCATCGCGCGGCCGACGTGATTCTCAAAGAGCGACGCAAGCTTGTGCTTGTCGTGCGCGAGTCGCCGTTCAACGAAATCCATCTTGAAAACATGTTGAAACTGGCGCGCATGGGCGTCGTGATTCTTCCGCCCGTGCCAGCGTTCTACAATAATCCTCAAAATCTCGACGACATGATCAATCACATAACGATGCGCGTGATCGATCAATTCGATATCCATCTCGACGTAATGAATCGCTGGGATGGCGTGTTGCTGGACAGAAAGCGATCGACGGAAGCAGAGTAGGAGAACAAGTCATGGGTGAAATGGTCCAATTCCCGTTTGCCGGAGGAAACACTGGTGGGTATCTCGCGACACCGAAACAGGGCAGTGGCCCCGGCGTCATCGTGATTCAGGAGTGGTGGGGACTCGTGGATCACATCAAAGAAGTTTGCGATCGATTCGCTGAGGAAGGCTTCGTCGCACTCGCACCCGATCTCTATCACGGTAAAACGACAAAGTCTCCGGACGAAGCGGGTAAGCTGATGATGGCAATGCGCATAGACGAGGCTGAAAGAGATCTCAGTGCTGCCGTCCAGTATCTTTCAACGCAAGACTCAACCACGAGTGAAAAGGTTGGCGTCGTTGGCTTCTGCATGGGCGGCGCGCTCTCGCTCTACACGGCGACAAAGAACGATCGTGTCGGCGCGTGTGTTGTGTTCTACGGCGGACATCCGAAAGTGAAACCCGATCTGCCGAACCTTCATGCGCCCGTGCTGGGTCTCTACGGTGAGAACGACAAGGGCGTTAATCCTGATGTGGTTCGCAAGTTAGAGCGTGATGTGAAAGCGCTCGGCAAGTCGATTGAGGTCGTAATTTACCCAGGCGCGGATCACGCTTTTTTTAACGATCAGCGCCCGCAAGTTTATAACGCCGAAGCTGCGGCCGATGCGTGGCGGCGCACAATCGCGTTCCTTCGCGAGCATTTATCAGTGTAATCCGTGTTAATCTGTGGCGAATAAACCATAGGTCTGTCTCTACAAGCTCCATCTCTATCACAACCAGAGGAAACTGTTTATGACCATGTCTTCGTGCGTATTGACTGTGTTCTCGCTCCTGTTTCTACTGCCGCTGCGCGTAGTTGCGCAAGAACCCCCAAGGCCGCCGGCGACGCCGTCACCATCTCCAATCTCAACCGCGAGCCCGTCGCCAACACCAACGCCCGAAGCATCACCAACACCACGCGATCCGATGTCGACACCGACATTCAACGGACTCAGGATGCGCTCGATCGGTCCGGCATTCACGTCCGGACGCGTCGTTGGATTCGCAGTCGATCCCACAAACATCTCGCGTTACTACGTCGCGGTTGCATCAGGTGGTGTTTGGAAGACAGTTAATGCCGGTATCACGTGGACACCGATCTTCGACAATGAAGGCTCGTACTCGATCGGCGCCATCGCGCTCGATCCAAAGAACCCGCTCACTGTTTGGGTGGGCACGGGCGAGAATAACAGCCAGCGCAGCGTCTCGTACGGCAATGGAGTTTATAAATCGGAGGATGGTGGTCGAACGTGGCGCAACGTTGGTCTCAAGACTTCCGAACACATCGGCCGCATCGCGATCGATCCGAAAGACTCAAACATTGTGTACATCGCGTCGCAAGGTCCGCTCTGGGGACCCGGCGGCGAGCGCGGACTTTACAAAACCACTGACGGCGGCAAGACGTGGAAGAGCATTCTCAGCATCAGCGAGAACACGGGCGTCACCGACGTCGTGATCGATCCAAACGATCCAAACACGATCTACTGTGCTTCGTATCAACGGCGCCGTCACTTCTACACACTCATCAACGGCGGTCCTGAAAGCGCCATCTACAAATCGACAGACGCAGGCGCGACCTGGAACAAACTGCGCGCCGGCTTGCCGACTGTCGAGTTGGGCCGCGTTGGACTCGCGATCTCGCCGGTTGATTCAAACGTGATCTACGCGACGGTCGAAGCTGCCGATCGCAAAGGCGGGATCTTTCGTTCGAGCGATCGCGGCGGTAGTTGGGAGCGGCGCAACGAATATGACACTACCGCGATGTACTACGCGCGCATCGTTGCCGATCCGAAAGACGTCGATCGCATCTACATCATGAACGTCTTCCTGATGGTTTCGGACGACGGCGGCCGCACCTTGCGACGGCTCGGCGAGAAAAACAAGCACGTCGATAATCACGATATCTGGATTGATCCGGCGAACACGGATCATTATCTCGTGGGTTGTGACGGAGGCATTTACGAGAGCTACGATCGCGGCCAGAACTGGGACTTCAAACAGAACCTGCCGGTGCCGCAGTTTTACGACATCACAACCGATAACGCGAAACCTTTCTACAACATCTACGGCGGCACGCAGGACAACTTCAGTTTCGGTGGTCCATCGCGCACACGCAGTGCCTCCGGCATCGTTAACTCCGACTGGTTTGTGACAAACGGCGGCGACGGCTTTCGTTCGCAAGTCGATCCGGAAGATCCAAACACGGTTTATGCCTCGTTACAGCACGGCGTGATCGTCCGTTTCGACAAACGCACAGGGGAACGTATTGGCATTCAACCGCAGCCCGGTCGCGACGAAGATCCGCCACGTTGGAACTGGGACACGCCGTTCATCATCAGCCCGCATCTGCACACACGTCTCTACATCGCATCTGACAAGCTCTATCGCAGCGACGATCGTGGCGACACGTGGACTGTGATCAGCGGCCAGCTTTCGCGCGCACTCGATCGCGACAAGCTGCCGGTGATGGGAAAGATCTGGGGCATCGACGCGGTTGCGAAAAACGCGTCGACGGCGTTTTACGGCAACGCTTCGGCGCTCGCAGAGTCGCAGAAGAAAGACGGTCTGATCTACGTCGGCACTGACGATGGTCTCTTGCAGATAACTGAAGACGGCGGCAAGAACTGGCGCAAGATTGACAAGTTTCCGGGTGTCGCTGACATGTCTTACGTCAGTCGCATCATCACGTCCAATCACGACGCAAACACGGCGTACGTGGCTCTTGAAAATCACCAGAACGCCGACTTCAAACCATATCTGTTAAAGACAACTGACGCCGGACGAACGTGGACTTCCATCGCTGGTAACCTGCCGAAGAATGGACCAGTTTGGGCTGTGGCGGAAGATCACGTAAACCCGAATCTGCTTTTTACGGGCACCGAATTTGGTGTGTTCTTCTCAGTTGACGGCGGGCAGAAGTGGATTCAACTCAAGGGTGGAATGCCCACGATTGCCGTACGTGATCTGAATATTCAGAAGCGAGAAAACGATCTCGTTATCGGGACATTCGGTCGCGGCATTTACATTCTCGACAACTACACACCGCTGCGTCTGATCAAACCCGAAATGCTGCGACAGGAAGCGGCAGTATTTCCCGTGAAGGACGCATTGATGTACATCCAATCGCAGCCACTCGGCGGTCGCGGCAAGAGTTTCCAGGGCGAGCGCTTCTTCACTGCTGACAATCCGCCGTTCGGCGCGACTGTCACGTGGTACATGAAAGAAGCCATCAAGACGAAGAAAGAAAAACGGCAGGAGAGCGAGCGCGATGCTAACAGAAAGGGTACGCCAGTTGGTTGGCCCACGCGCGCAGAGTTGCGTGCCGAAGAAGAGGAAGAAGCGCCGGCGATTATCGTCACGATCACTGATTCGTCTGACAACGTAGTGCGGCGACTGACTGGACCAATCGGTGGAGGAATTCAGCGACTGACTTGGGACCTGCGTTATCCTGCTGCAAATCTCTCAGCCCCGCAACCGCCTGATGCAGGTTTTGATTTCGAGCCGCCGTCTGGTCCACTCGTGATGCCGGGCACGTACAAAGCCACAGTTGCGAAGCGAGTTGATGGCGTGGTTACGCAGCTTGGCCCACCGCAGCAGTTTCAGGTCGTGGTCGAAGGCCAGGAAAACATGTCGGCCTCCGATCAAACGGCGCTCGTCGAGTTTCAAACGAAGGCGATGCGTCTACAACGTGCTGCGTCAGGTGCGACGCAGGCTGCCAACCAGCTCAGACCGCGACTCGCGGCAATCAAACGAGCAATCAACGAAACGCCATCGCTACCGCAGCGTTTGCAGGATGAGGCGACCGCGTTGGATCGACGCGCAAGCGAGATCCTCCGTGCGTTGAGTGGTGACGCCGCCGCGCGACAACGCAACATCAACACACCGCCGTCGATCAACGATCGCATCGGATACGTTGTTGGCGCGCAACGTATGTCGATCTCGCGTCCGACTCAAACTCAGATCACACAGTACAACGCCGCTGCGCAGGATTTCGAAAGCGTGTTGGGCCAGTTGCGACAGTTGATCGAAGTCGATCTGGACAAGCTCGAAAAGCAACTCGAGGCTGCAGGCGCCCCATGGACTCCGGGACGCGTACCTGAATGGAAAAATCAGTAATAAGGATGCAAATGAAACGTCTTAGTATTTTGCTATTGGTCTTGTTTTGCTTCGCGACGGTGTACGCGCAGAAGCCGCAAACCATCTCCGAGAAAGTCGCGGGTATGGAGAAGTTTCCCGGCTTCTTCCCGTTTTACTGGGACGCGAAAGCTGGAAAGATCTGGCTCGAGATCGATAAGTGGAACACCGAGTTCCTCTACCTCGAATCGATGCCCGCAGGCATTGGCTCAAACGACATCGGCCTCGATCGCGGTCAACTCGGAAACAGCGCTGTGGTCCGTTTTGACCGCACTGGACCACGCGTGTTGCTGGTCGCGCCGAACTACAACTTTCGTGCGATCAGTAACAACGCAGACGAGCGTCTCGCCGTCAGAGATGCGTTTGCGGAGTCGACACTGTGGGGCTTCGAAGTCGCCGCTGAAGAAGGCAATCGTGTGCTGGTTGACGCGACGCGATTTTATTTGCGCGACGTCCACCGGGTCACACAAACACTTCAACGCGGACAGCAGGGAACTTATCGACTCGAGGAGTCGCGCAGCGCATTCTATCTTCCCAACACAAAAAACTTTCCGCAGAACACCGAGGTCGAAACCACGCTGACGTTCACAGGCGAACCCACAGGCCAATACCTACGAGAAGTCGTGCCCGTGCCTGAGGCAATCACCGTGCGCGAGCGTCATTCGTTCGTACAACTGCCGCCGCCGGGTTTCAAGCCGCGCGTCTTCGATCCGCGCGCCGGTTACTTCGGCATCGACTTCATGGACTTCGCGGCGCCGATCGAGGAGCCGATCACGAAGCGCCTAATCGCACGACATCGTTTGCAAAAGAAGGATCCGAGCGCGCGCGTGAGCGAAGCCGTGAAGCCAATCGTGTATTACGTCGATCGCGGCGCGCCCGAGCCCGTGCGTTCGGCGTTGCTCGAAGGCGCGCGCTGGTGGAATCAGGCGTTCGAGGCGATTGGTTACAAAGACGCATTTCGCGTCGAGATCATGCCGGCGGACGTCGATCCGATGGACGTGCGTTACAACGTGATTCAGTGGGTGCATCGCTCGACCCGCGGTTGGTCCTACGGCAACTCGCTCACCGATCCGCGCACCGGTGAAATCATTCAGGGCCGTGTTTCGCTCGGCTCGTTACGCGATCGCCAGGATTTTTTGATTGCTGAAGGCTTGCTTGCGCCGTACGACAAAACCAACACCGCGTCACCGAAACTTCTCGAGATGGTGCTGGCGCGTCTGCGGCAACTATCAGCCCACGAAGTGGGCCACACGCTCGGACTACAACATAACTACGCAGCTAGTCCGGTTGGTCGAGCATCGGTGATGGACTATCCCGCGCCGCGCGCGAAGCTTGGACCAGACGGAGTTCCGGATCTGTCTGATGCATATGCGAGGGGCGTCGGCGAGTGGGACAAGGTCGCGATTGCTTACGGCTATCAGGACTTCGCTCCCGGCACTGACGAAAGCGTCGCACTCGATCGCACCTTGAGCGACGCTTTCACACGCGGTCTCATGTACCTGACCGATCAGGACGCACGACCACCAAGCAGCGCGAGCTCGGTGGCCCATCTCTGGGACAACGGCACTAACGCGATCGACGAGCTCGGAAACGTGATGAAGGTGCGTGCCGCGGCGCTACGACGCTTCGGCGAGAACAACATTCGCGAAGGCGCACCGATGGCGACGATCGAAGACGTTCTCGTGCCGATCTACATGTATCACCGTTACCAGGTTGAAGCTGCGGCGAAAGTGATTGGCGGGCAGGACTACACGTTCAGTGTGAAAGGCAAAGGCGATCGCAATCCGCAGATCGTCGCTCCGGAAGTACAGAGACGCGCGCTTGCGGCCGTGCTCGACACGATCAAACCGGATGCGCTTGCAGTGCCGGAGACGTTGCTGCGTTTGATTCCGCCGCGCCCGGCAGGTTACCAGCGCACGCGCGAAGACTTTCGTATTCGCACGCAACCGGTGTTTGATGCCCTTGCGCCCGCGGAGGCGGTTGCCGATCATGTCAGTGGATTTCTTTTGAATCAGGAACGGGCTGCGCGCCTCGTCCAATTTCACGCGCGTGATTCGCGTAATCCGGGTCTCACTGAAGTTATAGACAAGATACTCGCCTCGACCTGGAAAGCACGCGCGGCTACTGGTTATGCCGGTGAGATTCAGCACGCAGTCAACATGGTCATACTTTCTGATTTGATGGCGCTCGCCGGAGGTGAGCGTGCGTCGAATCAGGTACGGGCGATTGCATCGTGGAAGTTGGACCAGCTAAAGACGTGGCTGACGGTGCAGAGTCGGTTTCCAGTTGATGAAAACCAGCGTGCGTTTCTGTTTTACTCGATCGAACAGATCAAGCGTTTTCAGGAAGATCCGAAGAAGGCGAACCTCACGCCCACGCAGCAGCCACCCGACGGCCAACCGATCGGCATGGACTGGTGGGGCCGAGCGGACGACGACTGTAGCTACAGATGGTAAGAATTCTTCTCTGTGCAATCTCTGCGTTCTCTGTGCCTCTGTGGTTCGTTGTTTCTTAGAAAGAATAACCACAGAGGCACAGAGAACGCAGAGGCTGCACAGAGAAGAGTCTGAAACCTTTCTGCGGGCAAATAAGTACGATAGCATTGGCGTTTTATGCAGGGTCCTGAAGAATACGTTGGTGAGGTGCTTGACGAGAAGTACCGTCTCGAACACCTGCTCGGAAAGGGCGGGATGGGCGCCGTCTATCTCGCCACACATCTCGGCACCGAGCGTTATGTCGCGCTGAAACTCATCTCGCCGCAGTTCATGCGCAACAACGAATTCGTCGAGCGCTTCAAACGCGAAGCGCGCGCCGCTGGACGCCTGCGCCATCCAAACGTAGTTGACGTAACTGACTTCGGTTTTGCGTGTGTGAAAGCGGGACAGGTTGCATACCTCGTGATGGAGTATCTCGACGGTTGCACTCTCGGCGATGTGCTCGCGGAAGAGAAGCGACTGCCGCTCGAGTGGGTCGCTGACATACTCGATCAGGTTTGTTCCGCCGTTCATGAAGCTCACCAGCAGGGCATCATCCATCGCGACTTGAAGCCTGACAACATCTGGCTCGAGCCGAATCGTCTCGGTAGTTATCGCGTCAAAGTTCTCGATTTCGGTATCGCGAAGCTCGGTGAGGCGGGTGCGCCACCGGCTGACGACGATCCGGCACTTACGATCATCGACGACCTTGCTGCCGCTGCGGCACTCGAAAACGATACCCTTATGCGACCGGCCGGCGACGAGGCCGGCACCCAACATTTCAAAGCCAGGGCCGAAGGGGTTGGTACAGTTATTCAGGATCCGCTAACGAATCCTCTACTAGATCACACAGATGTCGACGATGACGGCACGCTGCTCTTCGATCAGAAAACACATAGCGGAGGACGACACACAGCGCACATCGCGACTTCTCCGCAGGGCGCTGCGTTGACGCGCGTCGGCGCGATCATGGGCACACCGCTTTACATGTCGCCCGAGCAGTGTGGCGGTGGCCACGTCGACACGCGTTCAGACATTTATAGTCTCGGCGTCATCGCGTACCAGATGCTTGCGGGTGAGCCGCCATTCGCGGGTAATACTTCCACAGTGATGCGTGCTCATCGCGAGCAGACGCCGCAGCAACTCCGTGAGCGCAATAACAAGATTCCGAAGCGTGCGGCGAGAACTGTCATGTCGGCGCTCTCCAAGAATCCTGCCGAGCGACCGCAGACTGCGTTTGCATTTGCGAGTGCGCTACGGGCAGAGAGCGAAGGTGTTGGAGCGTTGTATCGGCGCGCCTTTGCTCTTTACAGCGAATACTTTCCGAAGTTTCTCAAGCTCAGCCTGATCGCACACGTGCCGATGATCGCCACGAGCATTCTGCTGATAAGTGCAATCCTCTGGTACAAGTATTGGCCACCGGTAGGAACACTCCACAAAGTGTTGGTTTACTCAGCCGTCGGAATTCTGAGTTTGCTGAAGTTTGTGGCGACTACTATTTCCGGCGGTGTTATCTCGGGAGTGACGGCGATAATCATTGTACAACTGACCGCCGCGCCTTTGCGGCCCGTAAAGCTGCGCGAGGCGTTCCTGCTTTTGCGCAAGCGCTGGCGACCCTTTCTAAAAACGCTAATCAGAGTAACGCTGTGGATCTTCCTCGGGATAATCCTGCTGATCATTCCGGGCATGGTGATGTGGATGCGTTATTCACTCTATGCTCCAGTGGTGCTCATTGAAGGGTTGCAAGGCAAAGCCGCGATGCGACGCGCACGCGAGCTTGCGTCACGATCCTGGAAGACCGTTATCGTGGTGGCGATACTCCAGTTTCTAATCCCGGCGATTGTCAGTGCCCTTGTTGGTTTCATGGCGGGAAGATCGAAGGTCGATAAGAACACACCATCAGCGCAGGTTTTTCAGCAGGTTCTTGAACTTGCAAACATCTTCGTAATCCCACTGATCTCGATTGTGCCGGCACTGCTTTACGTCAAGATGCGCCAACTTGGAGGCGAGTCTTTGGCCAGCGTCTGGTCGCAAATCGAAGAAGGCGAAGGTAAACAGAGCGCCTGGCAGCAGCGCATGCGCACCCGCCTCAGCCTGCACACCCCCACTACGGGCCAACGGACCACCGGCGCTTAGCCACAAAAGGCACAAAAGAAGTTTCATTTGCGTGTTTGTGCTTCTTTGGGCCACAATCTGAGTTCTCACAACCCACCCAATTAAAAGTTTTGCCTACTTAAGCCGCGATCTACTTGCGGTGATCGATGCGATCTCACTTTGCCCACTCACGAGTTAGGGCAAAGCGTCGATACGTGGGAGACCTGAATTATGTTGGTGTTTATCGACGAGTCCGGCGATCCCGGTTTGAATATAGAAGCGGGATCGTCCAAATACTTCATTGTTGCGCTTGTAGTTTTTGAGGATAACGACGAGGCATTAGCGGTAGATGATCGAATCTCACTGCTGCGGAAAGAGCAGGGATTTCCAGCGAAATTCGAGTTTCACTTTAACAAGATGAAGCCTGCTTACCGTCGCAAGCTCCTCGAAGCGATCGCTCATTACCACTTCTTTTATTTTGGCGTTGTTATTGATAAAGCAAAGTTGACGGGAAGTTTCCAAGAATCAATTTACAAGTATGCCTGCGGGCTGCTTCTCGAAAATGCAAAGGCTCGGCTAAACAACGCTATCGTGGTGGTTGATGGGAGTGAGTCAAAGAAGTTCAGGAACGAGTTAAAGAGTTATCTTATTCGCCGGCTGAAAGATGATTCGGGCAACTGCTTTATTAAGAAGGTCAGAGTACTCGACTCAAGAACAACCAATCTTCTACAACTGGCCGATATGGTTGTAGGTGCGGTGGCGAGGTCGTTTAGCGGAAAGAAGGATTCTCGCGAATACCGGAGCTTAATTGCTCATCGCGAAAAGGACGTGGAAGTCTGTCCAAAATAGTCGACCCCGGCCCTATCCCTTTCGGGAAAGCCACCATACGGTGACCTTTCGGGCACGGGGTCATTTCTGGGGCCATTTTGCCTTGGTGGCTTACAAGTGTCAACCGTTGATTGATCCACGGAAGCCCCATTTCGAAAGTGGGATTCGGAAGTCCCGCAAGCGAAACGATCGTTTACGTTTTTTCGAACGCGCATCCGAGTTTGCGACTACGCCTCACTCCCAAACCACCCCGATTTCCTTGTTTTTAGAACATTTAAGGCGCAAACTACGTTCAACTCCGCTGTTGGCACAGGCTTTGAATCGCGCCAACGTGGAGAACTGTATTAGTGATGCGTGAAGTTTGTACCTAGCTCGTTTAATTCATTCTTCGCGCGCGCATCGCCGCTCTCTCAAAAATGGCTATTACAGCTCTCCAAAATTTCTTTGAAGTGAAGCACTATGGATATCAAGCGAGCCCCTAAATCCAAACTTAAGAAGAAGATTCGCAACGCCATCATGATCGTGGTCGGAATCGCCGCGATCGGAGGCATCACCTACGGCCTCACCAAGTTGAAGCCGGCTGCGCCGACACTCGACCGCTCAACAGCAGTCATCGAGACAGTCAAACGCGGTGAGATGGTCCGAGACGTGCGCGGCAACGGCACGCTCGTGCCCGAGGTCACGCGCTGGGTACCGGCTCCGGCTGACGGTCGTGTCGAGAAAATTCTTCTGAAAGCGGGCGTCGAAGTTGATCCATCCACGGTCATCGCGGAGCTTTCAAACCCTCAGCTCGAACAGACAGCTTCTGACACGGAACTTCAGGTCAAAGCGGCTCAGGCTGATCTGGAGAACCTGAAGGTGAAGCTCGAGAGCGACACGATGACCCAAAAGGCCGCAATCGCCACCATCAACTCGCAATACAGCCAGGCAAAGTTACAACTTGACGCCGACGAAGTGCTTGGAAAACAGGGATTGGTGGCGGACCTTCAGTTAAAGATTTCACGTGTAAATGTCCAGGATCTTGCGAACCGGCTCAAAGTTGAGCAGGAACGACTGGCAGTCAACTCGAAGTCGACGAAGGCGCAACTGAATGCGGCAGCGTCACGCTTGGATCAGTTACGCGCGCTCGCCACACTGCGACGCCAGCAAGTGGATGAGCTGAAAGTGCGCGCCGGCACTGGCGGCGTTCTTCAGCAGGTCCTCGTGACCGAGGGCCAACAGGTAACGCCTGGATTCAACATGGCGCGCGTTGCCGATCCCGCTTCGTTGAAAGCTGTTTTAAGAGTCGCGGAAACGCAGATTTCCGGCGTACGCATCGGTCAACCAGTCATCGTCGACACCCGCAACGGTTTGATCCAGGGAACAGTTTCGCGCATCGACCCGGCAGCTCGCGAAGGTACGTTTGAGATCGATGCTTCATTGGTTGGTCCGTTACCGCCAAGTGCACGTCCTGACTTGAGCGTGGACGGAACGATCGAGCTGGAACGACTCAAAGACGTCTTGAAAGTCGGTCGACCCGCCTTCGGACAGGCACAGCAAACCATCGGTATGTTTGTCCTGAGCCCCGACGGATCTGAAGCGGAACGCCGCAGTGTGAAACTCGGTCGCAATTCCGTCAGCCAGATCGAGATTCTCGAAGGGCTGAAGGAAGGCGACCAGGTCATTATTTCCGACACTACGGCATTGGATAGTTACAACCGCATCCGGGTCCGGTAAAAGCGGCACAAAAGCCCGGTCCGCGGTGTTCAGTTAAAAAGATCGAGTACAAAAATTCGTTAAGGAGCGAATGATGAGTTCTTCCGAGCCCCTGATTCACCTTGCTGACGTGAAGAAGGTTTTCTACACAGACGAGGTCGAAACACACGCACTCTCCGGTATTCATCTCGACATTAAACAGGGTGAATACGTTTCCATCGCCGGACCTTCGGGCTGCGGCAAATCCACTCTTCTCTCAATTCTTGGCCTGCTGGATACGCCGACTGACGGTAAGTACATCCTCAACGGCCATCCAGTCGAGAGTCTCTCGCTTTCAGAGCGAGCGAGAATCAGAAACCGCGAAGTGGGTTTCATCTTCCAGAGCTTCAACCTGATCGGCGACCTGACGGTCTACGAGAACGTTGAGCTCCCATTGACCTATCGCGGCATGAGCTCCGGCGAGCGCAAGAAGCGAGTCACCGCAGCACTCGAGCGCGTCGGCATGGCGCATCGCGCGAAGCACCTGCCCAGCCAGTTATCTGGCGGTCAGCAGCAGCGCGTCGCAGTCGCACGTGCAGTTGGCGGAGAGCCGAGCATCCTGCTGGCGGACGAGCCGACTGGAAACCTCGACTCGACCAACGGTGAGGCCGTGATGGAATTGATGCGTGAGTTGCATCGAGCCGGCGCGACCATCTGCATGGTGACGCACGACCCGCGCTACGCACAGCACGCAGATCGCATCGTGCACTTGTTCGACGGTTTGATTGTCGAGGAGGAAGCAGGCGCCGATCGTCGTGAGATTCAGGAAGCGAAACGCGAGCTGGCCGAGAGCGGCTTTGGAGCAATTCAATGATCAGTTTGCGCGGCGTCGAGAAGTCGTTTCCGCACGGTCCGACCAGAACTTACGTGCTGCGCCGGATCGATCTCGACATCAGGGCAGGTGAGTTTGTTTCGATCATGGGCCCATCGGGAGCAGGGAAGTCGACACTGCTGCACATCCTCGGCATGCATGACCAGTCGTGGAGCGGTGAGTATTACTTCGAAGACGTCCCGGTTCACAAACTGGATGGAAAGAAACGCGCCGCGCTAAGAAATCAGAACATCGGGTTCGTTTTTCAAAGCTATCACCTGCTGGATGATCAGACCGTTTTCGAGAATCTCGAGTTGCCGCTTTCTTATCGCGATGTAAGTAAGAAGGACCGGCAGTCGATCGTTTGCGACACGCTCGATCGTTTTCAGATGGTAGGCAAGAAAGATCTTTTCCCAACTCAGCTTTCAGGTGGCCAGCAACAGCTCGTGGGCATTGCGCGCGCGGTCGTTGCGAGTCCGCGAATTATCCTCGCCGACGAGCCGACTGGAAATCTTCATTCGGCACAGGGCAAGGAAATTATGGACATGTTCAAGCGGTTGAATGAAGAAGGCACCACCATCGTCCAGGTAACGCACTCGGAGACGAATGCCTCATATGGCAATCGTATCGTGCAGCTTGAAGACGGGTGGATTGTTAATCCCGAACAGGAGCAAAAGACCGCGGTCGGCTAACGCTGCCGTTGGTCTATGCTCCGCGAAGAACCAAGTTTCCCTGTAGTTGCTCAGAAGATTAGTTAACGAACGTAGGAATCTACGTTGACGTCAGAAGTGTGTCCGCCGGTCTTAAATAGGACTACCGAGATGGTAAATACAGTCGCAGCACAGGTTCCCCGCACGCTCATCGCAGACGATCAGCCGGATGTCCTGGCCGCACTGCGGCTGCTGCTCAAAGGCGCCGGTTATCAGACCGAAGCAGCCGACTCGCCCGCGGCCGTGCTCGACGCGCTCCAGCACGGGAAGTTTGATCTTCTCCTCATGGATCTCAACTATGCGCGCGACACCACGTCAGGAAAAGAAGGTCTCGATCTCATCTCGCGTATACAGGCGCTCGATCACGATCTTCCGATCGTGGTGATGACTGCATGGGCTACCGTCGATCTCGCTGTGGAATCGATGCGACTCGGCGTGCGCGACTTCGTGCAGAAGCCCTGGGAAAACTCGCGCCTGCTGCGAAAGCTAAAGACTCAGATCGATTACGGCCGTCGACTGCGCGATCGTGAAGCTGCGCAGCAAAGCCAAGAGCGCCAATTGAAACTCGAGCTCGACGAAGCGCGCGAGATTCAACGCGGGTTGATGCCTCGCCGCATGCCGCACCTGCACGGTTTCAGTATCGCGAATGCGTGGCAACCGGCACGCGGAGTGAGTGGCGACTATCTCGCCGCTTTCAAACTGGACGACGCGCGCGCGGCTCTGTGTGTCGCTGACGTCGCGGGTAAGGGATTTCCGGCAGCGTTGTTGATGTCGAATATGCAGGCAGCGTTGAAGTCGCTGGCCTCGGAACGCATCTCGCCGAGTGAGCTTTGCACGAAGTTGAATCTGCTCATGTGCGGGAACACGCCGCTGCGCAAATTCATCACTTGCTTTTACAGCGAGCTCGACATCGCCACGCGCAAGCTGACGTTCACGAATGCAGGACACAATCCACCGATGCTGGTGCGTCGCGATGGTGAATGCATCCTGCTTGAAGAAGGCGGCCGCGTGATCGGCGCTTTCTGCGATTCAACTTTTACCCAACAAGGGATTCAACTTAACGACGGCGACAAGTTGTTGCTGTTCACGGATGGCGTCACTGAAGCGCGCAACGCCGCGGGCGATGAGTTTGGCGAGCAGCGTTTGCAACAGTGCCTGCGATCGTACGTCGGGCGCAACGCGGCTGAGTTACGGACGCTGATCCTCGACGAAGTCACAGCGTTCTGCGCCGGCAACTTCGACGACGACGCCACCCTGATGGTTCTGATCGCGAACTAGGCCACAAAAAGGCACAAAGTTCAGCCCACAAAGAACACAAGGGCTTTGCTGAAAAGGCACCAAGCGCGTTGCATTCCCATTTGCGTTTTTTGTGCTTTTTTGTGGCTAAAAAAATTCTGCGGCTCAAAGGAGGCTCATGGGCGATATTCGTAACGCACTGAGAAATCTCTTGAGGCGGCCGACCTTTACGCTCATCGCCGTCGTCACCCTCGCCCTCGGCATCGGCGCCAACACCGCGATCTTCAGCGCCATCAACGCACTCCTTTTGAAACCGCTGCCGTTCCCCGAGCTCGATCGCGTCGTCGCAGTCTGGGACAAGCTGCCCAGCCGCGGTGTCATGCACAACGAAGTCACCGTCGCCAACTATCTCGACTGGCAATCGCAGACCCAATCCTACGAACAACTCGCCCTCTTTCGTTGGTGGAGCGCGAATCTCACCGGTATCGATCCGCCCGAACGCATCCAGGGATTTCTCGTCACCGCAAACTTTCTCGACGTGACCGGCATTAAGCCGATCATGGGCCGTAACTTCTCTTCCGAAGAGAACCAACCAGGCAAGGACCAGGTCGCGATCATTACGCACAGTCTCTGGCAGCGACGCTTCGGCGGCGACCCCAACATCCTCAACAAAACGATCACGGTCAATAGCGTCGTACGCACAGTCGTCGGCGTGATGCCGGAACGTTTCAACTATCCGAAAGGCGCTGAAGTTTACGCGCCGCTACCGATGACGCCTGAGTTGATAAAGAATCGCGGTGGTCATGGTTACTACGTGATCGGCAGATTGAAGTCCGGCTCGTCGATCCAGAGCGCGCAGGCTGAGATCGACAACATCATGGCGCGGCTCGAACAGCAGTTTCCCGAAACCAACAAAGGCTGGGGCTCAACTGTTTTCCCCATCGTCGCCGACACCGTGCGCATGTACGACACGGCGCTGTGGGTGATGATGGCAGCAGTCGGATTCGTGTTGCTGATCGCGTGCGCGAACGTCGCGAACCTGATGCTCGCGCGTGCAAGTGGCCGGCAAAGAGAGATTGCTGTGCGAGCTGCGTTGGGTGCGAGTCGGTGGCGCATCGTTCGCCAGTTGCTGACCGAGAGCGTGATCGTTGCGTTGATCGGCGGTGGACTCGGAATACTGATTGGCTTCTGGGGCATCGACGCGTTACGCGCCGGAAATCCTGGCGATGCGGCGAAGTACGCGCCCGGCTGGTATCAGCTTGGCATCAATCCGACGGTGCTGTTGTTCACGCTCGGGCTTTCGCTCTTGAGCGGCATTGTGTTTGGTCTCGCTCCTGCTTTGCAGGTGTCAAAGCCTAACCTGAACATTTCGCTAAAAGAGGGAACGCGTGGAACGAGCAGCGCTTCACACCGGCTGCGGAGTTCGCTGGTAGTTTTTGAAGTCGCACTGTCGCTCGTGCTGCTCGTCGGCGCCGGACTCCTCACACGCAGTTTTCTATCCCTCCTGAAAACTGATCCCGGTTTTAATTCTGACAACGTGCTCACGATGGCTCTTGTGTTGCCCGTGGTGAAGTACAGAGATGAACCGGCGCGCGCAGCGTTCTACAACGACCTGGTCCAACGCGTGAAAGCGCAGCCCGGCGTCGAGTCGGCAGCGTTTGTCAACTACGTGCCACTAGGCGGCGCGAACTCGTCGAATTCATACCTCGTCGAAGGCGAGCCTGAGCCGGCGCCCGGTCAGGAGCACACTGGTCGTTATCGTGTCGCGACGCCTGATTACTTCCGCACGATGGAAATCTCGATAGTTCGTGGTCGCGCGTTTACCGAGCAGGACAAAGCGGACGCGCCGCCGGTCGTTATCGTCAACGAAACACTCGCGCGCCAGCACTGGCCCGGACAGGATCCACTCGGCAAACGCATTCGCTTTGATGGACCACTTGAGAGAGCTCCGTGGATGCAGGTCGTCGGTGTGATTAAAGACGTAAAGCACGAGTTGAATATTCCGGTCGAGCCTGAGTACTACTTGCCGCACGCGCAGGACTCGTGGAACGCGATGGTGCTCGTGGCGCGAACGAGTGTCGATCCCGCGTCGCTGTCTGCTGCATTGCGACAACAGGTGTGGGCCATCGACAAGGACCAGCCGGTGTTTGACGTGAAGACGATGCAGGAAGTGCGCTCGACGTCGGTTGCGATCTACTCGTTCTCGTCGGTGATGATCGCGATCTTCGCCGTCATCGCGCTCGTGCTGGCGGCAATTGGAATTTACGGCGTGATGGCGTTCGCAGTGACGCAGCGCACGCAGGAGATAGGGATCCGCATGGCGCTCGGCGCGCGCACGGCGGATGTTTTGAAACTGGTCGTGAAGCACGGGATGAAATTAGCGTTGCTTGGGATCGTGATCGGATTGGCAGGGTCGTGGGCGCTCACGCGGTTTATCGAGAAGTTACTGGTCGGTGTGCAACCGACGGATCTGCTGACGTTCAGTTTGGTTTCGGTTTGTTTGCTGGTGGCGGCGTTTGTTGCGTGCTATTTGCC
>DATFDT010000109.1:0-8059 GCA_035251975.1 Pyrinomonadaceae bacterium
AAGTTTCTGGTAGGCAGCGGCAGTTGTCGAATCGTTTGCTCTTCGATCGTGCGGCCGACTTGTGAAGATTCCTGCTGCACGAGTGGCGGCTCAGCCTCGATCGTTACCATGCCTGAGACTGTCGCGGCGTCGAGACGAACCGGCAATGTCGTCGTTTGCGTGACGTTGATCTTGATTTCGTCGACGACGACAGTTCGGAAGCCGGTGGCAGTGACCTCGAGCTTGTAAGCGCCGGCAGGCAGAAGCGTGAAAACGAAATCGCCGGAGTCGTTGGTCGTGGCCTCGCGCTCCTGAGCGGTGATGAGGCTCGTGAGCTTGACGCTTGCGCCAGCAACGACGGCGCCGTTTGCGTCAACAACACTGCCGCTTAGCTGTCCGGCGCCGCCCTGCGCAAACGCCGTCGACACCGAGCACAAAGTGATAAAGAGAAAACTGAGAATCGACTTATGCATGACCTTCCTCCTAAAAACAACGAACGTTCGTTTTTCTTTTCACCGATGAAAGCACGGAACCGAGCGCGGTAGCGCCGGGTCCTTTAGGCTTTACGCTTGGTGCGCTTTTTCGTGCCCTGAGAAGACTTGCCGTTGTGGTTCTGCAACAAACCGCGACAGTACATGTCCGTCAATTGCGTGATGACCTGTTCGTCCGTCAAACCAAAATGGCGATTGCCGCCAAACAACTTTTCAACGAGAAAGTAATTAAAGAACTGCATGTAGACGGCCGTGAAGCCGACCGCCGGATCGATATCGCCATGCACCGCGCCACAACTCTTCAACTCTTCAAACTGCGTGGCGAAGCGTCGCCGCAGGTTGTGAACCAGCCCTTCAAACATCTTGCGGAAGTGGCGGTTCTCGAATTCGAGTACGTCGATGTACATCAGCAGCCAGAAGTCGTGGTGATCGTTTACCATCTTCTTGATCTGCTGGCCGAAGCGCCTGAGCGATTCGGGTTTGAGTGGCTCGTCGATCTCGTCGAAGATCGAACGCAGGCGACCGTCGATAGTCGTCTGATACTTGTTGATGATCGACCCGAGGATTTCCTCTTTGGTCCGGTAATAGTTATAGACGTTGCCGAGCGAGGTCCCGGCGCTGGCGGCAATATTGCGCATCGAGGTGGCGTGAAAGCCTTGCTTGATGAAGAGTTTCTTGGCCGCTTCCTCGATCCGGCTTTTGTTCTTTTCGATCGCGCTGGGACTGAGTTTTGGCATTCCGCCTATAAAAACGAACGTCCGTATTTTATTTATTCGGAGGCAGGTGTCAAGGTCTGTGACCCGAAACGACCCGGAACTTCGCGTTATAGAGGTAGCAAGGATTTGATTCGTTACTAACTAAGGAGCCTCCATGAAGCTCAACGCGAAGTACGTTACCTTTTCCGCAATTGCACTGGCTAGCACTTACGTCCTTTATCACAACGAACGCTTTCTTATCGATGGATCCCATCCGGCCTGGCAGCACTACGCGCCGTTCAAATGGTGGCTGCTTCCGCACGGCATCTTCGGCGCTATCGTGCTTCTCTTCGCGCCTTTACAGTTTTCCGAACGGCTGCGACAGCGATTTACCAAAGCACACCGCGTAATGGGACGGCTCTACGTCGTCGGCGCGTTCGTGCTCGCACCGCTTGGTGCGTACATTCAATATTACCAGGAGCGAATGGGTGCGCCGCGTTCATTTACCGTGCTCGGCGGCGTCGATGCGGTGATGTTGATGACCGCAACCGGCCTGGCGTTCCTGTTCGCCTTCAGACGCAAGATCGCATTGCACCGGCAGTGGGCCACACGCAGTTACGCGCTCGCACTAGTCTTTATCGCCGGGCGCTTCGTGATGGGAGTCACTGGCTGGGAAACTCTCGGTGTCGAGATCGTGCAGGCGATTATCTGGTCATGTCTCGCGCTGGCCCTCGTGTTCGCTGACATCTCGATCCACTGGCGCGAGCTCAAGTCTGCTTTGTCGAAGCCAGTGAAAGTACCGGTTGCGACAAAACCGCCGGTACCCGAGCGCGTCCCACGAGCCGCGTAACAACTAGCAGCCACAAAAAAGCGCAAAAAAGCACAAAAGGGATTTTCTCTTTTGTGTTTTTTGCACATTTATGTGGCTACAATCGTGACTGCACTGAAAGGAGTAATAATGCAGAAACGAACACTCGGTAGCAGCGGCCTCGAAGTGTCAGCACTCGGGCTTGGCTGCATGGGAATGAGCACATCTTATGGGCGCGTCCCGGACAAGCAGGAAATGATCTCGCTGCTTCGTGCAGCAGTCGATCGCGGCATAACATTCTTCGACACGGCTGAAGTCTATGGTCCATTCACGAACGAAGAGCTCGTCGGCGAAGCGCTTTCACCGATTCGTGACAAAGTGGTAATCGCGACGAAGTTCGGATTTGATCTCCAGACCACTGGACAACCCACCTGGGGCGTTGACAGTCGTCCTGAACACATCAAGGAAGTCGCTGACGCATCGCTGAAGCGCCTCAAGACTGATTACATCGATCTGTTTTATCAACATCGTGTCGATCCCAAGGTACCGATTGAAGATGTAGCTGGCGCGGTGAAGGACCTAATCGACGCCGGTAAAGTCAGGCACTTCGGACTCTCTGAACCGGGACTTGAAACGATCCGTCGCGCACATGCAGTACAACCGGTGACCGCGATCCAGAATGAATACTCTTTATGGACCAGAACAGCGGAAGCAGAGGTATTGCCTTTACTTGAAGAGCTCGGCATCGGCTTCGTCCCCTACAGCCCGCTCGGCAGAGGTTTTCTAACCGGGAAGATCGACGAGAACACGACATTTGAGAGTACCGACTTTCGAACCAAACTACCGCGCTTTACTGCTGAAGCGCGCAAAGCGAATCAAACGTTGGTTGATCTGCTCAAGTCGATCGGAGAAAGCAAGAACGCCACGCCTGCCCAGATCGCTTTGGCCTGGCTGCTGGCGCAAAAGCCCTGGATCGTTCCGATTCCCGGCACCACGAAATTAAACCGGCTCGAAGAGAATATCGGAGCAGTTGAACTCGAACTCAGCGACGACGACCTGCCTGGGATCGATAACGCTGCGTCAAAGATCAAGGTGGAAGGCGACCGCTATCCCGAGCAGCTCCAACGAATGACGGGACTGTGAGTTATGCCTAACAAACCTCTGGCCGCAAAAAGGCCCAAGAGTCATAAAATGATTTTTGTGTTTTTATGCCTCTTTGTGGCTGGACGAAATTCGTAGACGGCGCAGTGTATGAAATGTCCTGGTTCTCAGAGCAATGCTATGAACTCTTCAATGGTGAGACCAGTCTGCCGGATAATTGCGCGTAGTGTACCGCGGTCTAACTCTTTGTGATTGGGAATCGTGGTCTGAGCAGGCGGAGATTTGCGAAGTAGGACGATATGGCTGCCGCGCTGTCTATAAACTTCAAAACCAATTTTGCCGAGTGCTTTAACACACTGAGCACCAGAAACAACCGGTAATTTGCTCACGCAGCAACCTCGACCAGCTCCACTTTATCTTCCGGTATGGGCTCGCCGCGCTCGCGAAGCACTTCTTCATGCAAACCAATGGCTTCACGAACGTTAGCAAGAGCCTCGTCGCGTGTCGTTCCCTGACTGATACATCCTGGAAGGCTCGGAACCTCAGCAACGATAAACCCATCTTCGCCCGGATATAGAAGAACTCGTCGTGTCATGATTTCAGATTGTAACCGGATTTGTTTTTCGAGCCAATGCTCTTCATCAGCATTGGTTCACAAGATATTCACTGCACGCCCGGCGAGCAGCGCCAAGACCAGCAACGAGATCATCGCCTGAATCATCATCAAGAGCTTGGCCCAGCGTGAGAGGACGGGGACGTCAGTGGGCGAGAAGGCTGTGCTGGTGTTGAAGGCCAGGAACAGATAGTCGACGAAGTTTGGTTCCCAGTTGTGTTCGCCGGCGGCGATCTTCGCCTCGGGCGGCATGGTCATCTGCGGAAAGAGAAACGCGCCATCAGTATGACCGGGCGTACGAGCGCGCTGGTGTGGTCCACCCGCATCCAGTCGCCAGTACCACGAAGCAAATACCAGAAAGTTTGAGACCCACAGGGCCGCCGCAGAACGCAACAACTGTCCCGGTGTCACTTTGTGTTCCGTTAACTGCGAGATGAGCAGCACGAGCGAGAAGATCATCGCCACCGTCACGACGCTGTTAAGAACGTACCCCAATACCTGGGCAACGTAATGATTACCGGTGCGATGAGAGAACAGTATCGGCGTGAGCAGGCATGCAACTATTAAGACAAGCAACCAACGCGGCGCGCCGCCCACCAGACTCGGTGGCAACGCCGCATACAAACCTCCCACAGCCAGCATTGCCACAAACGGAGGCCAGAGCGGTTCCGCGGGCCAGTGGTGTTTCCGGCGGACATCGACTGTGCCGGCTGTAGCTCTATTCATCTCTGCCGCGAATCATAAATCTTTTGTGATCGTTTGTGGCAGTACTTTCGTATGTTCGGCTACAATCGCAACATTTATGTACTGTCCTAACTGTGGTCAACAACAAGTTTCTGGTGAGATGAGGTTCTGTTCACGGTGCGGCCTCGCTCTAACTGGATTAGCGGAGTGGCTCGCGGGCGGTGGCCTGCCTGTCCGGCGTGCAGACGAACCCCCTGTCCCCGAACCTTCACCGCGTCGCAAGCACATCCGGCGCGCGTCCAAGCTGATGTTCTTCAGCGGCGTACTCCTTCCTGTTTTCGTGCTGTTCTGCGCTGCGATTGAAGAAGGTGCACCGCTGATCCTGCCGGGCGGAATCTTTTTTATCTCGCTGGTATGGCTGCTCTACGCTCGTCTGTTCATGGATGACCCTGCACCCGCAACCTCGTACGCTGCTCAGCAACCGGCGTTCGGATCGGTCCCAGCGCGCAGCGCGTTGCCTCCGGCAGTTAACAATCCCATGCCAAATATCGGACGGCAGCAAGTGAGGACAAATGAGTTGGCCCAGCCGCCGAGCGTCACTGAAAACACCACGAGGCTGCTCGATAACGAGTAGCAACACGTATCAGGAGTCAAACAAATGCACCGTCTTTTAACTGGAATCGCGCTTCTGTTTCTAACCTCGCCAGTGGTCTTATCGCAGCAGAAACCGGAAGCTAAAAATGAACCGGCGAACAAAATGGTCGAGTTTCATATGGCGATCCTGAAGCGCGGACCAAAGTGGACAGCCGCTGAGACTACGGAAACGAAGCGCGTACAGCAAGAGCACGTGAAATATGTGCTTTCGACGCTCGACTCGGGGAAGGCAATCATTGCAGGACCGTTTACTGACGACGGCGAGATAATTGGTGTGTTTGTGTTTCGGGCACCATCGGCGGCGGAAGCGAAAGCGTGGGCCGAAGCGGATCCGTCAGTCGCGTCAGGCCACTACATTGTCGAAATGCATCCGTGGTGGTCGGAAGACATATTCAGCAAACCGACCAAACCGCTGAGAATCGTGCCGATGTATTTTGCGTTTCTCACTCGCGGTGAAAAATGGACGCCTGAAAATACCCCCGCAACCGAAGAGATTCAAAAAGGACACATGGCGAACATCAACCGGCTCGCGGAAATGAAAAAGCTGATCGCTGCGGGACCGTTTGGTGACAACGGGCGCTTGCGCGGCATCTTCGTGTTTCGCGTCGGATCGTTGGAAGAAGCGAAAGCATTGACGGCGACTGATCCGGCGGTGCAGGCGGGAAGACTCGCGATGGAGCTTCATACGTGGATGGTGCCCGAGGGCGTGTTGCCGTAAGTAAGGTGTTTACAGGATTACAACATGAGGTCAATTTTTGGTGGTGCCCTGATTCCAACTCTGCGGTAATCTCTGCGTCCTCTGCGCCTCTGCGGTTTACATGTGTTTTCGTTGTCTGTTACCGCCGAGGCGCAGAGGACGCAAAGATTACGCTGAGAAGATTTCAAATCAGGTCACCACTCAAGATTTACATGTTAATCCTGAAAATCTTGTAAACAACTTACCTAATCACCGTAATCTTCGTTACCGGATGTAGCTCCCACGCCGTCGCGCGCCAGTTATCAGGCTTTCCCGGAGAGACGTTTTCCGATTCCTCCGCGTGACCGACGTCGAAATACAACCATCCTTCGAACTCACACCAGTGGCCCACTATCTGGGCTTGCAGAGTTTTTTCAGACCAATCAATTCCCTGTCCTGCTGCCCAGTCGTATAAATTTGGGGTGACCTCGACAACGACGTGTTCGCTCTTCGTCGCGCCCTTGCGCGTCGCGATCAGAATGTGGATATCCCGACGACAGGGGTTGAAACAGTTGGTCGCTTCCGGACGCGCGTATGCGACGTCGACTACTTCGCCCTGAACACGAGCAGCACGATTGTTGGACCAGCGATCGCGATCGTCGCCGGGTTGCAGTAGAGCAGCGAGCGTGACTGTCGAGTCGAAGTCAGTCGATTGTGGAATTGTTGTTCTGTTCTTTAGACGATGAAGATCGCGCGCGCGTGTGGTGAGAGCGATGCCGGCGCTCGGGCAGTTGAGTGCGAGGACTAGCCAGAGAGAAAAAAGAGCTGCGAGTAAAACAACGACGACCAGGAATATTCGACGGCGCGGCATCTACAAAATAGCCGCTTTGTACGCGTACCAGATGCCGAAGCAAATACTGAAAACAGCGGCGACTGTTTGCAGGCCCTGATGAAGGTGAGTCAGTTTTCTCGAGCTGAACGCGAAGGGCAAACCGATCAATCCCGACATCAACAACATCCCGACGATCGAACCGACACCGAAAGTCGCCACGTACAGGAAGCCCAGGAAAGCTGAACTGATCTGCGTAAGCACCAGCAGCATCAATGCGCCGGATCCTGCCAATCCGTGCATCATTCCGATCAAAACCGGCTTCCATCCGAGACGAGAGAGAGCATGTGAGTGACGAGATTGCAAAGCCGGCTGGTGCGTCGTCTCATTTTCATGAAAGTGAATGTGCGTGTGTGATAGACCGTCGTGACTGTGCTGGTGCACGTGAACGTGCTCGTTCTTCTGCAACGCTCGCCTCAGCGCGCTGATACCTAAACAGATGATCATGATCGCTACGCCGAATTCCAACCAACCGCTCACTCTTTCCGGAATCGCGATACGCAAACTCAACACGATCGCAGCAACGATTAGTAGCGATGCAGTGTGGCCCATCCCCCAGAGTGCGCCCACGATGGCTGAGTGAAAAACGTTCTTGTGGCGACTCACAATCGTCGAGATAGCGATGACGTGATCGACTTCGGTCGCGTGTTTCAATCCAAACACGAGCCCGATACCCAGAACGGCCAACATGCTGAGGGAGCCAACGTTTTCCAACATAGGGAAGTAGTAGTTGCCACAAAGGCACAAAAAGCACAAGGGCAAATCAGCGAACGTACGTTTTTGTTGGCTAAATTAGCTTGCATACGACGTAACCCATCCACACCATCAGTAAGCCAAGCACGTTCGAGACAGCGACGTTGAGGGTTGCCAGTCCGATTTGGCCGTCTCGTAATAATGTAAAGGTTTGCAGGCCATAGGATGAAAAGGTGGTAAACCCACCGATCAGGCCGATGAGGATCACGGTGCGAGCCGTGGGAGAGATCAGGAGCCGCTCTTCAGCAAGGTGGTACAGCGCGCCCGCCAGGAAGCTTCCGATTAAATTGACTATCAACGTTCCCCAAGGGAAGTTTTCACCATACTGGCGCGCCACAAATCCTGCGAGCCAGTAACGAGTTAACGTGCCGATCACGCCGGCTAAAGCGATGAAGATTGTTCTCTGCATGTCAATAAAGCAAAACTCCTAACCACCGGGACCACATTGGCCCGCAGCAATTAGGAGTCATCAATCCTTGAAGGATGGTTAAAGGCGAACTCCATCGCCTAAACTGATGGCAGTTAGTCTACACTGTTACCGCAATTCTGCAAACCTATGACGAAGACCCTATACCGGCCCGTTGGACCAAAGGAACTCGCGTTGATCGAAGCGTCAGGATGGAAAAAGTTCCCGCCACGCTTACCGGAGCAGCCCATTTTCTATCCCGTTACAAACGAAGAATACGCTCTGCAGATCGCACGCGATTGGAACGCGA
>DATFDT010000110.1:0-5386 GCA_035251975.1 Pyrinomonadaceae bacterium
TCACCATGTCAGCCACTTGCACGTGGCGCGTCGGTGGCTCGTCAAACGTGGACGAGATCACTTCGCCGTTGACTGAGCGCTGCATGTCCGTGACTTCTTCAGGGCGCTCGTCAATAAGCAGCACGATCAGCGTCGTCTCCGGATGGTTATTGGTGACAGAGTTGGCGATCGTTTGCAGCAGCATCGTTTTACCGGTGCGTGGCGGCGCGACGATCAGTCCGCGCTGACCTTTGCCAAGCGGTGTTACCAAATCAATTACACGCGCGGAGAGGTTTTCCGACGTGGTTTCCATCTTCAACTGCTCTTCCGGATAGAGCGGCGTGAGATTGTCAAAGAAGACTTTTTCGCGCGCCTGATCCGGAGATTCGAAGTTAATGGCTTCGACTTTGATCAAAGCAAAATAGCGTTCACCCTCTTTGGGCGGCCTGATCTGGCCGCTGACGGTGTCGCCGGTGCGCAGGTCGAACTTACGAATCTGCGACGGTGAAACGTAGATGTCGTCCGGACCCGGCAGATAGTTGTACTCCGGTGCACGGAGAAAGCCGAATCCATCGGGCAATGTTTCCAGCACACCTTCAGAAAAGATCAGGCCGCTCTTTTCGGTTTGTGCAGCCAGTACTTTGAAGATGAGCTCCTGCTTACGCATGCCGGTTGCGCCGGGTACATCCATGCTCTTGGCGATTTGCGTAAGTTTGGAGATAGACATCTCCTTAAGATCAGCCAGATTGTGAAAGCCCTCGTTTTTACCGTCGCGGGTTTCTCTGGTTTCTCGTTCAGGAGCTTCAGCGGTTGCTACTGTGGCGCCGCCATTATCTCCATCGGCGTCGTTATTCGCGCTCGATGCGCGTGAACGTGTTCGTTGTGACATATCAGTTTGTTCTCTAGTATTTCTTTTACCCACTTTTGCAGCGGTCATTCAATTAACTAAAACGGGATGTGAACGATTGTGTGGAAGCGAGAGATGCAGGACGCGTATAGTGCCTCCCACGTCATTTCGCGGGGCAATAAACTATGATTCTCCTCAAACGGTGTAATTCAATGTAACTCAACTTTTCGCGCGCAGCAAATCGGTAACGCGTTGGATGCCACCCACTCGACGCGCGTGGCCCTAAAATCAGGTTGACCAAAAGGGGGCTTATGAGACTTTTTTCGGATTCCGCTCAGGATACAAGCTTAACGTTACAAGCGCAAATGGAAGTAATTGTTTTCTCTGTGCAATCTCTGTGTCCTCTGTGTCTCGGTGGTTTACTTGCTCCCCACAGAGACACAGAGAACACAGAGGTTGCACAGAGACTTCAATATTGATCGATTGCGCTTCTTATTGCTCGCCAAAGCTCGTCGCGACCGCGGCCGCTTTTGGCCGAGTAGGCCATAACGCTGTCGACATTCAGCAGGCGTGCAATGTCCCCCAGGTTCTTCCTTAATTCGTTGTTCGAAAGCTTATCGGATTTAGTGGCAACAACTAACCGCGGCTTGTCACTTACCTCAAGCCATTCGTGAAGCTGCAAATCCTGTTTAGTGGGTTCGTGGCGCGAATCTAAGACATGAATTGATAGCACAAGCTGGCGGCGCTTGGCAAGAAAACTGGTGGCCATCTCACCCCAACTCGATTTTATTTCCTTCGGTACGCGCGCGTACCCAAATCCCGGGAAGTCAACAAAGCGAAATTGATCGTTAATGTCAAAGAAATTCAGCGATTGGGTCCGGCCGGGGGTCGACGAGGTGCGTGCCAGACCGCGTACCTGAAGCAGGGAATTGATGAGGCTCGATTTACCGACGTTGGAGCGACCGAGGAAAGCGATCTCGGGTTTCGAATCGCGCGGCCAATCGTCCTCTTTGAATGCGCTCTTGAGAAACTCAGCTTTAAAGGGGCCGCGTTTATCCGTGTCGCTCCGCGGCCCCATTTCGGTTTACCTAATTACCTGCAGCGGCTGCCTGGGCGGCGGCACGTTGCTGGTAGAGTTCGATTAGTTTTGCCATGCGGGTCCTGATGTTCGCGATCTTGGTTTCGTAATCAGGACACTCTTTGACAACTTTTTCAAGGTGCGCGAGAAAGTTCGGATTGCCCATCTCTTCGCGCAATGCCGGCAGGAACGGCTCGAGCTTCGCGTAAACGAACATATGCTCGCCGTTGGCATCGTTGAACATCTGCGCATCGAGCGCGCCGTTGTTGACGAACGAGCAGGCCATATCCCAGTAGGAAATCACCATGCGATAAAGACCGCTCTTATCGCTCGTTAATACATCTATAAAATCTTCTTTGCCCTTGGGGTTGAACTGGAAGAACCAGTTGCGCGCCTCGCGCATCGTCTTCTCGCGCCGGAGTTCGTAAAGCTTCAAGATCAGATCTGCATCATGATGTTTGCTCATTTAAGTCTCCTCACTTAGATCCATCCACAGATTACACAGAGACTTTGAAAAAACATCTGTGTAATCTGTGGATAGTTTTATCTGAATTTAGCTAGTCTGAATTCCCTGTGAAGGCTGCTCGGTGGTCCACAATGGCGGCGCTTCATCGGTGGCGGCCTGCGTCGGGCACGAATCTTCGAGTGCGATTAACAATACTTCGTCAATCGTTTCGACGAGATGAACTGTCAATGAGTCGCGCACTTCCTCGGGCAGCTCACCCAAATCTTTTTCGTTGTCTTTCGGCAGAATGATCGTGTCGATACCGAAGCGGTGTGCCGCGAGCAGTTTCTCTTTGACGCCGCCGATCGGCAGCACCTTGCCACGCAACGTGATCTCGCCCGTCATCGCAACGTTCTTCTTCACGGCCACGCGCGTTAGTGCGGAAGCCATCGCGGTTGCCATCGTGATGCCGGCCGATGGACCATCTTTCGGAATCGCGCCTTCGGGAATGTGGATGTGCAGATCGCGCTTGCGAATGAAGTCGAGACTCATGCCGAGGCGTTCTGCTCGGGCCTTAATGCAAGTCAGCGCCGCTTGCGCCGACTCCTGCATCACATCGCCGAGTTTGCCGGTCAGCGTTACGCCGCCGCGACCTTTAACCAGTGTGGCTTCGATCTGTAGCACTTCACCACCGATCTCAGTCCATGCGAGTCCGGTTGCGAGTCCGATTTCACTCTCCGCCGCGATGCCTTGTTGCCTGAACTTGATCGGACCAAGCATCTCGCGCACGCGTTCCGCATCGACGACGACTGCCGCCGCGTTCTCCTCTGCCTGTTCGGAGACAAACTTGCGCGCAAGCTTGCGGCAGCACGAGCCGATCTCGCGTTCGAGATTGCGGACGCCGGCTTCGCGAGTGTAGTGACGAATGATTTCGAGAATGCCTTCATCCCTGAAATCAAACTGCTCGAGCTTGAGCCCGTTGCCTTCAGCTTGTTTCGGCACGAGGTGTCGTTTTGCGATTTCGAGTTTCTCGCGCTCGGTATAACCAGAGAGACGGAGTATCTCGAGTCGATCCTGGAGCGCAGGCGGAATCGTGTGCAGGACGTTGGCCGTAGCGATAAAGAACACTTTCGAGAGATCGTATTCGACGTCGAGATAGTGATCCTGGAACGTGTGGTTCTGTTCCGGATCGAGCACCTCGAGCAGAGCCGCACTCGGGTCGCCGCGGAAGTCTGCGCCGAGCTTATCGACTTCGTCGAGCAGCAGCACCGGATTCACCGCACCCGCCTTCTTCATCATCTGAATGATCTGTCCGGGCAGCGCGCCGATGTATGTACGACGATGACCACGGATCTCAGCTTCATCGCGTACGCCGCCTAACGAGAGACGGACGAACTTGCGACCAGTAGCGCGCGCGATCGATTTTCCAAGACTTGTTTTGCCAACTCCCGGCGGGCCGACGAAGCACAGAATCGATCCCTTCGGATTCTTCACGAGCTGTCGCACCGCAAGGTATTCGAGAATACGTTCTTTGATCTTCTCGAGTCCGAAGTGATCTTCGTTCAAGACCTCTTCAGCCTTCACGAGATCTTTGATCTCTTTCGACTTCTGTTTCCATGGCACGCTGATCAGCCAGTCGATGTACGTGCGCGAGACGGTACCTTCGGCTGACATCGGCGGCATGGCTTCGAGCCGGTGCAATTCCTGCATGGCCTTTTCTTTGGCCTCTTCAGTCATGCCGGCTTCTTCGATCTTCTTCTTCAGTTCTTCGAGCTCTGCCTTCTCATCCTTGCGACCAAGCTCTTTGTGAATGGCTTTGATCTGCTCGTTGAGGTAGTACTCTTTTTGAGCTTTCTCCATCTGTCGCTTGACGCGAGTCTGGATCGTGCGATCGAGCTGACGTTTCTCGATTTCGGTTTCCAGCAACTCGATCAAACGTTGCAGGCGAGCCTGTGTCGAGAAGATCTCGAGTAGTCCCTGTTTGTCTTCGACGGAGATGCGCAGTTGTGATGCGAGCGCGTCAGCGAGATGCGAAGGCTCCTGGTTGCGCAGCGCTGTTTGGAGCGCATCTGTTTGCGTGTCAGGCGCGAGTCGCAGGTGCTGCTCGACGAGTTGACTGACTTTCTGGATCAGTGCGTCGAGACGTGTGCCTTCTTCGTTGACGATCGGAGCGCGACGAACGAGCGCCATGAATGCGCCGTCGGTGTTTTCAACGCGAACTGTCGTCGCGCGTTCGCGTCCCTCGACGACGACCTTGATCTGTCCATTCTCCTGTTTTTGCGACTGGAGAATGCGGCCGAGCGTTCCGACCATGTAGATCTGCTCGGGACTGGGCTCGTCAACGGTGGCGTCGTGCTGAGTGGCTAAAAAAATCGTGCGGTCCGTCGCCAGGGCCTGTTCGAGTGCCCTGACTGATCCGGAACGTCCTATTTTGAAAGCTACCTTGGTGAAGGGGAATATCACGACGTCGCGAATCGGCACCATCGGGTACCAGGCTACGTCGGAGGGGGTTCTGTCTGAATATTCTTCCATGATTGAACAACTTTATCTGAGAAAGAGGCCTAATTGTAAATCATTTCCTGCGGGGGCGCTATCGTACCGGATTTTGGGTGAATTACGCCGAAGGCGTTCGCTAATTTCAGCCCACGGTTCGAGGAACGAGAACCCTGGGGACATAATTTCAAATCGCGATGTAACCCTGAAAGGGTTGGGTGATTGGCGAACCCTTTTCAGGGTTTATACCAAATTTGATGGGCAATCCCAGGGTTCTCGTTCCTCGAACCCTGGGCTGAAATTAGCAAACGCCTTTCGGCGTTATGTTCGCCGTACCACTTTTCTTTGCGGCGAATTAGCGAACGCCTTCGGCGTTGAAGTAAAGGGACGCGCGCCGGCGGAAAACGAAGAAGAGGATAACCGAAAAGATTGCGACGTGCATCAAGAGGAAGAGCACGGAATGAAGGGCGCTGATGATGATGTGGAAGGCGATCCAGGCGACGAGGAGCCAGCGGGCCCAGTTGCGGCCGTAGAGCATGAAGAC